>CANLHC010000013.1 GCA_947490625.1 Candidatus Nanopelagicaceae bacterium | reverse complement strand
TCCTTTATCGGAAACGCATTAACTATCGCCTCAAATTTCGGGGTCAATTTTCGTAAATGATCGAATCGGAACGAAACTCCACAATCTCCATCAAACTCAAAGAGATACTGAATCTCTCCCATCTCTCTATAACGAACAACACGGTTAACTTTGCCATTTAGTGGAATTGTTACCGTTACCAAATTATCGGTTGCTTTATCAAAACCAAAACCACCATGCGCTTTGTAATTTCCGCCGCGCTCTTGCCCCGGATAGAGAATCGATGTGACCTTTGATAGGTCAACCGGGGTTTGAAGAAGTGGAGTTGGACATGATGACCGTGGAGAGGCACCAGCACTTGGAGATGAGGAAATCGGTGCGGTAGGTGGAGTGCTCTTAGTGCCAACTCCTTGACTCCAAACAAATTTCTTACCGCTTTTGATACACGTGTACTTGATTCCTGCGGATTTACTGATCTGGCCAACTTTTTTACAAGTAGTACCAGGTTTGACCGCTGCTGTTGCAGTTGAAAGATTAAGCGTAAGAATCAAGCATCCAATCATTATGGTTGCACATCCTCGCTTCATACCTCCAAGAATAACAATGAGATAGCAACGTGAACAGAGGTTTGGAACGGGGTATTACCCATGCTGAAGGGGATAAATCACTCATTGCTCCGTTGATAAAGAACTATAAGCACATAAGATAAGAACACTCGGAATGCAGTTGAGTCGCCAGTGGCGACTGTGACCCAAAGCTAAGGGGAGTCGAAGTGCCAAAGTCCTGGACAGATGGAGCGCCAGAGCCAGTTGTTCTACAAGATCACGCCCACGTCGAAGATCCACTGACCTACAAGGTTAAGCGTCGTTTCTTAGGTGGTGCATTAAATCGGCACTCACTCGGGCACCAACGGTTAAGCAAGCGTTATGCCCTTGGAATTTTATCCTCTGACTGCATCTCTTCCTCAGCATACGGATCTGAGCAAATTCTGATTGCGCTCTTACCAGCATTCGGTTTAGCAGCATTCACAATTTTGATGCCGATGACAGGCGTTGTTATCGCGATTCTCATTCTCATCACTCTCTCTTACCGAAATGTAATTGCTGTTTACACCAAAACTGGCGGAGCCTACGTTGTATCGCGCGATAACTTTGGCCCAGTTGTTGCACAAATCGCAGCAGTTGCGCTCATGCTTGATTACATCGTCACGCTTGCAATTCAATCAGCAGCCGGCGTTGCCGCCATTATTTCAACTTTCCCAGCACTTGCTCCTTGGAAGATTCCAATGATTCTTGTTGTGATTGTCCTTCTCACATATGGAAACTTACGTGGAGTGAAAGAAGCCGGAAAGGCATTCGCCTTTCCAACCTACTTCTTCGTCGGATCAATGTTTATCGTCTTTGCGATGGGAATCTGGCGCCTGATCAACGGAACACTTCCTGTTCTTGAAACTGATTTGCCAGGTGCAATTGAAGTAGGAGAAGGCCAGGGACTTCTTACCGCTGCTGCAATATTTATCTTGCTCCGCGCATTTGCAAATGGTGGGTCGTCTCTGACAGGACTGGAAGCGATCTCTGATGGTGTTGCGCTCTTTAAAGCTCCTGAAGATAAAAATGCAAAGCGCACTCTGGTGATTATGAGCTCACTACTTGGAACACTTGTGCTCGGCGTTTCATGGTTTGCCCATCACATACGTGCGATGCCGTATGAATCAGGAACTCCAACAGTCATCTCTCAGATCGCTAAGGCGATCGCTGGAGACGGGGCATTTGGGCAGTTTATGTTCATTATGGTTCAGCTGGCCACAATGCTTATTCTCTTCGCTGGTGCGAACACCACGTATAGCGCTTTCCCTTTGCTCTGTAACTTTGTTGCATCAGATGGATATCTGCCTCGCCAATTAACAAAACGCGGCCACCGCCTAGCGTTCTCAAATGGAATTTTGCTCCTTGCTGGAGGCGGAATTTTTCTTGTATTGATTACCGCTGGCTCTGTCGAACACCTTGTAGCTTTCTATGCTCTTGGAGTATTTACCGGATTTATGTTGGCGGGATTTGGAATGGCTCGCCATTCAAGGCGAACAAAACCAGATAGCTGGAAAGTGAAGTATGTAATTAATGCTCTCGCGGGTTCAGTCTCACTGTTGATCGTAATTATCTTCTCTGTCGTTAAATTTACGCAGGGTGCATGGTTAGTCCTTGTAGTTTCACCGATACTTGTTATCGCATTTCTAAGACTCAGGCGCCAGTACACCAAAGAGCAGGATGCTCTTTTGGTAAAGCAAGAGCATGAGCGCGCAACATCAATTGTTCGTCACGACGTTACTGTTTTGGTAGACAACGTGGATCTTGCAACCGTTGGAGCGATTAGATATGCCCGCAGCCTTAAGCCACGCAATTTGAGCGCCGTTCACTTTGTGATTGATGATCTTCGAGCGGAACAGATCAAAAAAGCATGGGCAGCTTCGGATGCCTTCGATGATGTGACGCTCGAACTTATTGACTGTCCTGACCGTAGATTGCCAAATGCAGCGCTTGAGTATTCGCTGCGAATGACAGAGAAGCCAGATGTTGAACTCACATTGCTACTTCCGCGTCGTGCGTATTCAGGGTTCTTGGGTCGACTTCTACATGATCAAACGGCAGAAAAAATCGCAGCACCAATTTCACAGCTACAGCGAGTAGTTGCGACAATTGTGCCTTTCGATGTGAACCGAATTATTTCAGGCTCATCACCTATTGCTTCGAGTGTTGTTGAAGCGAAGTCTCCGGTTAAACCCGCTGCTTTCAAATCAATCGCAGAAGTCATTAAGGAAGTTGAGCCAACGAGTCACTACGCGGAAAACATGACGCCGATTGGTGAAATTCAATGGCGAAAGCGGGCCCAAGTGCAGGGCAAGGTCACCTCGATCAAGAGCGCACCACGTGGCTCTGCCCCATATTTACAGGTCGAAGTCTGGGATCAATCTGGTGGAGTGACTCTGCAATTCTTGGGTCGCCGCGAGATAGCTGGCCTTGATGTTGGCTCAGAAATTCGTGCAGAAGGAATGGTCGGAGAAGAAGAAGGTTCTCTCACGATCTTAAATCCGTCGTACGAATTACTTGTCTGAGAAGAACTCTTTCAATAACCCAGCACATTCGGCCTCAAGTACACCGGATGTAACCTCGACTTTGAAAATTGAGCGTGGGTCTCGTAGTACATCCCAGACAGAGCCCACTGCTCCAGCTTTTTCATCCCATGCTCCATAAACCAGGTGAGAGATGCGAGATTGCGCAATAGCGCCAGCGCACATTGCACACGGTTCCAAAGTGACAATTAAGGTGCATCCATCGAGTCGTGATTTTTGCAATCGCGAGGATGCATTTCTTATTGCAACGATCTCGGCATGTGCGGTTGGATCATTATTCGCTTCACGCTCATTAGATCCTGTGCCAATAACTACACCCTCGGCGTTCACAATTATTGCACCGACAGGAACATCACCTGTTTCAAGCGCTTGACGTGCAATGACAAGTGCATCTCTCATGAAATTTTCGTGATCTAGAATTTTACAACTCCAATAATTGTGCGAATTCCTCGCCAAATCCTAAGCGGCTGGCGATTGCTTCAAGCTGCTCATCCGGAAAAAGATCTGGGTCATCGCAAAGAGTTGATAGCTCCATTCGATGTACACCAAGGTCAGAGATAATATCTAAATCACCAGCAGGAAATGGTTCATCGTCTTCCTCGGGCATATCTAAATCACAAATTTCTATGAACTCTGCCGCAATGTCGTAATCAACGGCGTAAGAAATATCGCTCAAAAACAATTTAATATGCGATCCAAGAACGCGAATGATCATGAAAAATTCTTCGTCAATTGCTAAAAGTGCGAGCGCGCCACCATTTGTCTGTTGTGATTTAAGTCGCTCAATTATCTGGGGGAGATCCTGCGCATCGGGAAGAAGGGCTAATGACCAGCGTCCGTCTTCGTGCCAGGCAGCCACTGCGATATCCACGTCATTGATCAACGGTTGGCTATCTGGGTTCTGGCTCACGTTGCCCATATTCCCACTCATTGGTGAGGAAAGAAAGGGCGGTAAGGTACGGGTTATGAAAGTTCACGTTGCCAACCATCCCCTGATATCTCACAAGTTGACGGTTCTGCGCGACGAGAAGACCGACTCACCAACATTTCGCCACCTCGTTGAGGAGCTCGTGACTTTATTGGCATACGAGGCAACGCGCGAGGTCCGTGTTGAAAAGGTTGAGATTGTCACCCCTGTTCAACCAACTACCGGTGTAAAGCTTGCCCACCCTCGACCAGTTGTTGTACCTATTCTTCGTGCCGGGTTAGGAATGCTTGAAGGAATGAGTCGCTTAATTCCAACTGCCGAAATTGGATTCCTCGGAATGGTTCGTGATGAGAAAACTCTCAAGGCAAGTACATATGCCAATCGACTTCCAGAGGATCTTTCAGGTCGTCAATGTTTTGTGCTAGACCCAATGCTCGCAACTGGTGGAACCTTGGTAGCAGCAATTAACTTTCTGATTGAACGTGGTGCGACCGAAATTACTGCAATCTGTATTTTGTCCGCTCCGGAAGGAATTGCAATGCTTGAAGAAGCATTTAAGGATTCAGGAGTTCCAATTAATTTAGTAACGGGCGCGCTAGATGAGCGCTTAAATGAACATGGGTACATCGTTCCAGGACTGGGCGATGCTGGCGATCGACTTTATGGAGTTGTATAAATGGTATCGACCTCTCCTGGTTACGGAATCACAATTCGCGTTGAAGGCTCTCCTGATCTCCAACCAATTGCCTTAATTACTTCAGCGCTATCCGGCGCAGGTGCAACTATCACCGCACTCGATGTCGTCGAATCTATGCTCGATAAGGTGGTTATCGATGTTACATGTGACACGATCAATGCCTCACATGCAGATGAGATAACGGCAGCACTTAATGTAATTAGCGGTCTTATTGTTCGTAAGGTTTCTGATCGCACATTTTTGCTCCACCTCGGCGGCAAGATTGAAATTGCATCTAAAGTGCCTCTTAAAACTCGTGATGATCTTTCTCGTGCATACACCCCTGGTGTTGCACGTATTAGCCAGGCCATTGTCGAAGATCCAAGCAACGTCCGTAGACTCACAATGAAGCGCAACACTGTTGCCGTTGTGACCGATGGCTCAGCCGTATTGGGTCTAGGAAATATTGGTCCTGCTGCTGCGCTACCTGTGATGGAGGGTAAAGCCACACTCTTTAAGCGCTTTGCAGATGTTGATGCTTGGCCTGTATGTCTTGATACCCAAGATGTTGATGAAATTGTTCGCACCGTGCAATTGATTGCACCTGTCTACGGGGGGATCAACCTCGAAGATATTTCAGCACCACGATGCTTTGAGATCGAAGCACGTTTACGTCAACTCCTAGATATACCTGTCTTTCATGATGATCAACATGGCACTGCCATTGTTGTCTTGGCAGCGCTCAAGAACTCACTTAAGTTGGTTAAGAAAGATATTTCAGCGGTAAAAATCGTCATGAGTGGAGCTGGTGCTGCCGGTACCGCCGTAGCCCGACTGTTGGTAAAAAGTGGTGCTACAAACATTATTGCCTTTGATAAAGATGGAGTAATCAATAGTTCTTGTGATCGCAATGATGAGATGCGTGCGTGGTTTATCGATCATTCCAATACTGAAAACTTTGCCGGCGATCTTCATCAGGCAATGAGCGGGGCTGATGTCTTTATTGGCGTGAGCGCTCCCAATGTCTTAGTCGAGGCTGATATCGCAGCTATGGCTGATAAATCTATTGTTTTTGCACTTGCAAATCCAGATCCTGAGATCGATCCAGTTGTCGCACGTAAGTACGCCGCTGTAGTTGCTACAGGACGCAGTGATCAGCCCAATCAGATCAATAACGTTCTAGCGTTTCCAGGAATCTTCCGTGGTTTACTCGATGCCCAAGCACATAAAATTACTGATGATCTTTTAGTAGCTGCAGCTATTGCTATCGCCGACTGCGTCACTCCCTCACAGCTCAACGCATCATTTATTGTTCCTAGTGTCTTTGATCCGCAAGTAGTCAGCAAGGTGGCTGCAGCAGTAAAGATGAGTGTATGAGTGATCTGACAAAATTCTTCGTTGAAGAATTTCAGAATCTTGCCCCTTTGATTTTTTACTTAACTGTCGGCACGATTATTTTTATTGAGACCGGTGTGATGCTGGGATTTTTCCTTCCTGGGGACTCCCTTCTCTTTGCGGCGGGAATAGTTGCATCAACCCATGGAGATATTGATGCGTTCACTCTTTCCGTGGTGGTCTTTATGGCAGCATTTTTAGGCGACCAGGTTGGTTTTGTCTTTGGACGTGTTATAGGACGACCGTATCTTGAACGAAATAAATCCGCGCGAGTCCAGAAGATGATCGTTAAATCCGAGATTTACTACGACAAGTATGGTTTCTGGGCCGTCGTAGGTTCACGCTTTATTCCTTGGGTGAGAACCTTTGTGCCGCCTATCGCGGGAGCAACCCGCATGAACTATTACAAATTCTTACTTGCTAATTCGTTGGGTGCACTGATCTGGGGCGTTGGAATCACAATGTCGGGGTTTTATGCTGCATCGCTGCCTTGGGTTAAGACTTCTGCAGTCACGATCGGCTGGATCTTTATTTCTTTGTGGCTGCTTTCTTTAATTGTGAATTTCGTACGCCACCGACAAGCACTCCGAGGTAAGTAAGAATAATTCCTGTAACAAGGTAAATGCTTATCTGCACCCCTGGCGTCGGTGAAAAGAGATCGATCAAAAGAGAGCCGACCAGTTGTCCGCCAACACTAATGAGTGTGAACGTTAAGACACCAAGGTGTTGCACAATTGTTGAAGTAAATGCAACGTAGACAACACCTAGTACTCCACCGGCATAGATCCACCATGGTCCCGAAGGAAGAGGTGAAAAGTCAAAATCTCCCACGACATATGTGGCGAGAAGCAAGATAGTAAGGAAAGTTAACCCCATTGCGAAATTCAGAAATGAAGTCGTAAAACTCTGATGAGAATGTTCGTTGATTCGACCATTAAGTGCTCGTTGCAATCCCACAATGCCACCAGAAGCAACACCAAGAATCACCGCAAGAATAGAGAGATTTTTACCGTCGAGGCGATCGGCCACTGAGATAAAAACTGCAAAAACGGTAACAAGTGCTGCCAGTACGCGACGAGGCGTGATCTGCTTTTTTCCGCCTCCAGTGAGGCCCATTCGATCAACAAGTAATGAGACGGCGCTTTGGCCCGCGATCGAAGCAACTGAATAGATGGCAACTCCAAGTAAAGGAACGATGTGAGTTTGTACTGCGATGAAAGCTCCGCCCAGCATGCCGGCAAAGAGTGTCCATGGTGGTAAATCTCTTGCTTTGACTGCACGGCTAAGTGTGCGCACGCCTTGCTTAATTGCAGGATTAAAGAGCGCAATAGTCGCGATGATGATTAGCCCTGAAGAGAATGAAATAAGCGCTGCTTGGAGCCCGTTCTCAAGGCGATGCGAAAGTTCACCATTTGCTCGCGCTTGTAGGGCAATAAGTACGCCGGAGATAGCTGCCAGGAAATCTAGGCGCTTATGCTTCATGTTCTGACTTTATTCTAATTTTCTAATTTAAGAGTAATTTCAAGCCATTCTTCTTCGCGTGCTATCAATTCCTTCTCTAGTTGAACGAGTTCAAGTGAAATTTCACTTAATCGAGTCGCATCAAAGGATGCACTTTCTTGTTCTAGGGTCAGATTTGCCACTTTCTCTTTCGCTTTCTGTATCTGTCGTTCAACTCTGGTGAGATCCTTTTTCAGCGCTCGTTCTTGTGCAGCGTTTGATACTTTCCCTGAATTGCTCTGTGCAGTATTTGATGATGTCTGTGCGCGATGTTCCAGATATTGATCTACCCCTCTTGGGAGGTCGCGGAGCTCTTGGTCTCCCATGAGGCCAACAAAGCGATCGCAGACGCGCTCTAAGAAGTACCGATCGTGTGAGATCACAATAAGTGTTCCGCCATAGCTATCTAAGAGATCCTCAAGCTCGGTCAAGGTTTCGATATCAAAATCATTTGTTGGCTCATCAAGTAAGAGCACATTCGGAGAATCCATTAACAACCGAGTTAATTGCAAACGTCTCTTTTCTCCACCGGAAAGATCCCCAACGGGGGTCCATTGACCATCGCGATCAAAGCCAAGTCGCTCACAGAGTTGAGAGGCCGAAAGGGTGCGCCCCTTACCTATTTCAATGTGATTTGCAACATTTTCAACTGCTTCAAGCACTCGCCATGTCGGATCTAATTCATCTAAATGCTGGGTGAGAAATGCAATCTTCACGGTAATACCGGTAACAAGTTTTCCTGCTGCCACTTCAATTTCTGAAGCCATAGTGCGCATTAGCGTTGTTTTGCCAGCGCCATTTACTCCGACTATTCCGAAACGATCACCGGGGCCGATATTCCACGTCAATTCGCTAATCAACTCTTTATCTCCAGCCGAAATTTTTGCGTGTTGGTACTCAAGGACTGTACGACCAAGACGATTGAGCGCAAATTTAAGTAGTTCTGATTTATCTCGTGGGGCAGGCTCGCTGCTAATCAGTTCATTTGCCGCATCGACTCGAAATTTTGGTTTCACAGTTTGCGCTGGCGCACCACGACGAAGCCATGCCAGCTCTTTTCTTATGAGGCTATTTCTTCGCGCATCCATCGCACTTGCCTGGCGAGCGCGCTCTGCCTTTGCCAATACATAAGCTGAATATCCACCGTCATATTCTTCGAGAGCGCCAGAAACGACTTCCCAGGTGCGATCAGTAACTGCATCCAAGAACCAGCGATCGTGAGTAACAACGAGGACTGCTAGATCTTTTCTTCCATTTAAATACCGCGCAAGCCAATCAACACCTTCGACATCGAGATGGTTCGTTGGTTCATCAAGCATAATCAGATCAAGTTCATCGATAAGAAGTTTTGCTAGCCCCACTCGACGCTTCTCGCCACCAGAGAGAGTGATAAATACTCGCTCAAAGAGGTGATCGTCAAAGCCGCCAAAAAGTCCGGTAAAGACTTCGCGAATTTTGGGATCACTTGCCCATTCATGTTTCGCTCGATCGCCAATGACAATATCGCCCACTGTTGCATTTTTATCCGCGACATCTACTTGCGAAAGCATTCCTACACGCACAGAGTTTCCTTGAGTAACTCGACCCTCATCAGGACTTTCTATTCCTGCGATGATTTTCATTAACGTGCTTTTGCCAGCGCCATTTCGGCCAACAATTCCGATTCGATCGCCTTCTGAAACCCCGATCGAGACTTTCACAAGCAATGCGCGAATATCAAAGGCTTTGCTTACTCCTTCGAGATTAACAAGATTGCGCGCCATAGTGGAGAAGCGTACCTTTGAGCCATGATGGTTACTGACCGCGAATACGCGCTCTCACTTGATGAGAGCGATCCGCTACGGGGCTTTAGATCACTCTTTGTGATCACAGACCCAGAAATGTGTTACCTCGATGGCAACTCTTTGGGTCGATTACCGATTGCTACCGTTTCGGCTGTCAATGAATTCATGACCGGTGAATGGGCAGCCGAAGTAGTCACTGGTTGGGGCCATTGGGTTGATGAGGCGCAACCAACAGGAGATCTGCTTGGGCGGGCGACCCTTGGGGCGGCAGCCGGTCAAGTATTGGTATGCGATACAACGTCGGTTAATTTCTACCAGTTGGCCCTAGCTGCAATTAATGCTCGCCCCGGTCGCAAAACCATTATTACTGATGCCGCAAATTTTCCAACAGATCGTTACATTCTTGATGGCATTGCGAAGCAGCTTGGACTTAACCTCGTCATTATTGATAATGAATCACCAGGAAGCGCTGAGAATGAGCGAATAACGCCTGAAATTCTAGAGAAGTATTTAAACCCTGACGTCGCACTTGTTACCCTTGAAGTGATTCAGTATCGATCCGGTGCTCGTAATGACATTAAGTCATTAACTGACTTAGTGCGCAGTCATGGCGCTTTTTTATTGTGGGATGCCAGTCACGCCGTTGGTGCAATTGAGATGAATTTTGATGCAAACGGAGTCGATATCGCGGTGGGTTGTACATATAAGTATGGGAACTCAGGTCCTGGTTCTCCCGCTTGGTTATATGTAAACAAGCGAGTTCAGGCAGAACTTCAGGTTCCCATTCAAGGATGGTTTTCGCAAGGTGATCAATTTGGAATGGGCCCAGTATTTGAGCGCGCAGAAGGTATTCGTGGTTTTCAAATTGCAAGCCCATCAATCATCGGACTTCGATGCGTCAAGTCAGCATTTTCAATGATTGAAGAGGCAACGATTTCTGCGATAGCAAATAAAGCTGCAACCGGAACGCAGATGATGATCGACCTCTACGATGCTTGGCTAGCAGATCTTGGCTTTACGCTACTTACATCTCGGAATGCGCATGAGCGCGGTGGACATATTTCACTTGGACATCCTGATGCAGCTCGTATTTGTGTGGCACTTCGTCAATTCGCTCACGTGATTCCTGATTACCGCACTCCAAGCTCTATTCGCCTAGCTATCGCACCACTTCCAACCTCTTATGTTGAAGTGTGGGATGGATTTCAACGTATGCGTGATCTGGTCGCTAGTCGCCAATATGAGAAGATCACCAAGTCAGATACCAGGGTGACTTAAAGACTCCATTCTTGAAGGCTTTCCTGCAATAGCTTCATAGAGTTTAATATGGGTATGGCTTCCCGAATTCACCCCACAAAATCGCTTCTGATAGCAACAACGATCGAGATTCTCGATGAAAAACTCCCGGGTGAAATCGCAGTCGATGAAATTCTAGAGAAATCTGGAATCTCTAAAGGAAGTCTCTATCATCACTTTGAAGACCTTGGAGAGCTTCTCGAAGTCGCTCAGGTTGAACGTTATGCAGCGTGGGTGGATCGAAGTGTTGCAGCGATAGTTGGAATGCTAGCGAAGATCAAAAGTCGAGAAGACCTAGTCAATGGCTTAAAGATGATCACTCGATTTACCCAAGATCCTGCATACAGCAAAACTCGCTTTCAAAGAGCTCGCGCTATTGCCGCCGCTGAGAATAATCCTCGCTTTAAGAAAAAGCTCGCAGAAGAACAATCTCGCCTTACCGATGCGCTTATTGACTTGATTAATGAAGCCAGAAATAAAGGTTTTTACGCCACTGATTTTGACGCTCACGCAGGCGCTGTATTAGTTCAGGCCTACACCCTGGGCATGATTGTCGATGACTTTGTTGACGACAGGATGGATCCCGAAGAGTGGTACAAACTCATCGATATGGTTGTTGATCGAGTATTTCTCAAATGATCATTTCTGCAAAGAACGCCGTTATTGCTGGGCAGATTCGCGAAAAAGTAGAAATTACAGTTGATCAAGGAATCATCACCGCCATTAATTATGGGGATGAGTTAAATTCTGGTCACAAATACCCTGGCACCCTCATCCCAGGCTTTGTCGATATTCATTCTCATGGCGGTGGCGGATATTACTTCAGTGATTCCAACCCATCACATGTGAAGCAAGCGATAGCCACTCACCAAAATGCCGGAACAACCTCGCAGATTGCAAGTCTTGTCACTGCAGATATCTCTTCTTTGAAAGAACAGATTGCCTCTCTCATTCCATTAGTTGCGTCCGGTGAGTTAGCGGGAATTCATCTTGAGGGTCCATATCTATCGTCGGCAAAATGCGGAGCACATAATCCAGATCTACTTCGACACCCCGCCCTCGATGAAGTTAAATCTCTGATCGAGGCAGGACAAGGCTCTATCCGCATGGTGACTATTGCACCAGAGCTAGAGGGAGCCATTGAATCTATCGAATGGCTCTCATCTCAAGGAATTGTTGCCGCAATTGGCCATTCTGATGCTGATGCTGCGACTACTAAAAGAGCTATCACAGCCGGGGCACAGGTTGTTACACACTTTAGTAATGCCATGTCGAAGAATCTCACTGACGAATCAATGGCGACACATGTACTCAATGATTCTACGATTGCACTAGAGCTCATTAATGATGGGGTCCACGTTCCGAAGGAAGTAATTGAAGCCGTCGTTGCGAAAGCCTTGCAACGCACAATCCTTATCACCGATGCAATGTCTGCTGCGGGTTCTTTTGATGGAATGTATTCGATTGGCGGACTTGATGTTGAGGTCAAAGATTCAATTGCGCGGCTTAAAAGAAACAATTCACTGGCAGGAAGTACTTTGACTATGGAACAAGCGTTCTTAAACTTCATTAACAAAGATGGGGTTTCATTAATTGATGCAGTTCATGCATCTTCTACTCTTCCTGCAAAACTTTTAAATCTAGAAAAAATAGGATCTATAGCCGTTGGAAATAAGGCAAATATTCTGCATTTTGATGGAAAAACGATTGAATTGTTAACTTTTTAAAGTTTAAACACGCGTAACTTATGCATAACTTGCAACTTATTTAAGTATCGGAGATACTAAAGCCCTAACGAATTGGACTTAATTAAATGTACTCCTCGATGCAGTCGCATCACGCAAGCACTTTTAGACATATTCCTGCTTCATCAAAACCAGTTTCACCAGAGCGAGTTGCTCAAGTTTTGGCAGATGAATGGAAGCTTTTCACTAAAAATACAGCCGGTTCTGCAGCCGAGAGCGAGCGCGCTTTCGCTTCGCTTCCACTCGGTGTCACTTCAAGTTTCCAACATTGGGACCCTTACCCAATCTCAATCGCATCTGCAGAAGGTGCCTGGATGACCGATGTTGATGGTCGTAAGCTGCTTGATCTATCTATGGGCTTTGGTGCAATGCTCGCTGGCCACCTCAATCCAATAGTTGTAGAAGAGATTCAAACCTCCCTTCGCCAGGGAATGCTCTTTGTTACTCCTTCGCCAACATCAACTGATGCCGCTGAGCGAATCTGTAAGCGATTTGGTATCGACCAGGTTCGCTTCACCAACTCAGGAACTGAGTCAACAATGTATGCGGTTCGAGTGGCTCGATCTGCCACAGAGAAGATGGGAATCCTCAAAGTTGAGGGTGGCTATCACGGCAGCTATGACCCATTTGTTGTTTCATCAAAACCACCACTGGACAAAATTGGCAATCCAGATAAGCCAAAGGCTTACATCGACGCCAACCTCGTTCCAGGAGACATCTACGTCGTCCCTTTCAATAACCTCGAAGCTCTCGAGAAGATGTTTAAGAAGAATTCAAAGAAGATTGCCTGCTTTATCGTTGAACCAGTATTGGAAAATCTAGCGATCGTCTTGCCAGATGTTGGATATCTCGAAGGTGTTCGAGCTCTCTGCGATAAGTACGACGTTGTTCTCATCTTTGATGAAGTAAAGACCGGTCTTACAGCTGGACCTAAGGGAGCAGCTGCTCGCCTTGGTGTTAAGCCAGATCTCATTACTCTTGCAAAATCTATCGGCGGAGGACTTCCACTTGCAGCATTCGGTGGAAAGAAGAAGTACATGGATTATGTATCTAACGGCAAGATGGCTCACTTTGGAACCTTTAACGGAAATCCACTCGCGATGGCCGGTGTTCGCGCTGTCGATCGCATCTGCACAGATGAAGCGATGGCAAAGGCTGAAGCGTTCAATATGCAGGCGCTCGATAGAATCAGTGCCATTATCGATGAGTTTGAGCTTCCTGCCCACACAGTTGGATTTGGCGTAAAGGGCTGTGTCACATGGTCAACAACGGCTGTACGTAACTACCGAGATTACAAGGCGACAGATTTTGGCATTGCAGAAGCACATTGGCTCTTCTCGCTTAACCGCGGAATCATCACTCCCCCAGGACTTGATGAGCAGTGGTTAAT
>CANLHC010000012.1 GCA_947490625.1 Candidatus Nanopelagicaceae bacterium | reverse complement strand
AGGTGGATTCGGTGCTTCCTCATCTGGTATCGGTGTGCGTCAGATATTTGAATCCATTTTCGGAGTTAAGGGATCTACCATTGTGCCCGGTGCAGCCATTTATCCAGAAGGCAAGCCACCAACTGTCCTGCCAAAGATTTCGCCAGCAACGAAGGTTAAGGTGGCACCGTGAGTTTGATTAATCAACGCCAAGGCTTCCGTCGCACAGTTGGCAAGAACGCATTCTGGGGCCTTGATCCCATTTTGACCGTTGCTGTCGGACTTCTCCTCTTTATTGGCACTCTCTTGGTCTACGCCGCAACACGTGATTGGTATGCCGCTAATGGATTAGATCCTGAGTATTACCTCAAGCGCCACGTTATCAACATCATGATCGGCATTCTCCTTGCATGGGGAACGACAGTTATTGATTACAGGTCTTTGCGCGCATACACACCTGTTGTGTGGGGCCTTGGCGTCATCGGTCTCACCGCCGTGTTGATTCCGGGAATCGGTAGCGAAGTCAACGGTGCACAAGCCTGGATCCCGCTACCCGGTGGATTCCAGATTCAGCCAGCTGAATTATCTAAAATCGCCATCATCGTTGGAATGTCAATGCTCCTATCTGAGTATCGACATGAATCAGATGCACCAACTCATCGTGATGTGATTCAGGCTCTGCTCGTTGCTGCAATTCCAGTTGGTCTCATTCTGCTACAGCCAGATATGGGTACGGTCTTTATTATTAGCATCGCAGTTGTTGCAATGATTGGTGCATCAGGTGCTCCATCGCGCTGGGTAGTTGGACTGATTCTGGTCGCGCTCCTAGGTGGCTTTGGGGCAACTAAACTTGGAGTAATCAATGATTATCAAGTAAAGCGATTGCAATCATTTGTAGATCCAAACTCTGATGCATTGGGTGCGGGTTATCAGTTACGCCAGGCAAGAATCACTGTCGGTTCTGGTGGATTATTTGGAACAGGGTTATTTGAGGGTCCACAAACAAATGGGCGCTTCGTGCCAGAGCAACAGACAGACTTCATCTTTACCGTAGCTGGCGAACAACTTGGTTTCGTCGGAAGTGGATTTATCCTTCTTCTCTATCTCACGATAGTGATGCGTGCTTTCACAATTGCGCGAAGATCCACCGACGCTTTTGGCAGGATGGTCTGCGTCGGCGTGCTCTCGTGGTTTGCCTTCCAAACATTTGAAAATATCGGCATGACTCTTGGGCTGATGCCAATGACCGGTGTGCCCTTACCCTTCCTCTCCTATGGTGGTTCAAGCATGTTCGCCAATTTGATCGGCTTTGGCCTTTTGCAGAATATTTACGCCAAACAACGCGGCTAAATCAGGCGTGAAGGGGTGAAATTTAGGAATATCGGCTCTCAATCTGCCATAATGAGCCAACAGTTCAGCGCGGCTAGCGATTCAAATCGCGCCAGCGGCGGACTCATTAAATTTAGGTAATTTCACGAAGTACCGCATGCAGAACGCGGCGGTAAGAAAATTTGCTCAAGGAGACTTGGGCCAGAGCAAGTCATTGCAGTTGTGATGGCGTAGAGGATTTACAGTGATGGCAATAGAGCCAAAATCACCGCGTAAGCGTGCGGTGAAAAAGATTAAAGCCAAGGTACTAGAAACTATTGGCGAAGCGCCTGCAGTTGAGGCTACCGAAGAACCAGCGAAGACTCGTAAGCGAGCCGCGGCAATTCCAGTTCCAGTTTTTCAGGCGGCAGAGGCGACAGATGCTCCGGCAAAGGCTCCGCGCCGTGCAAAGGCGAAGAGCACCCCTGAAGAAGTTGCATCAGCACCAGAACCAACGAGTGCAGCCGATGATGATTCTGATCCACGCAATCGCAATCGCCGCCGTCGTCGTGGCGGTCGCGGTCGCCGTCGTCCGCAGGATGAAGGATCAACTAACGATTCCCAAGAGGGTTCGGATGAAACAGATTCCGAATCAAGCGATGCTGCAACCTCAGAAAGTGGCGATGGCACAACACATCGCCGTCGCCGACGCCGTCGCGCGGCAGGCGAGGATGTCACACCAGGTGAAACCATCGATGAAGATGGTGTTGTCACAGTTGTAAAGGTTCGTGAAGTTCGGGAACGTCCTGCTCGCGCAGAGCGTGCTGAACGCGCCGAGCGCGGTACTCGTAACCGTCGCGAGAGAGATCGTGGCAGAGATCGTGGTCGTGATGAATATCGCGAGCCATATCGTCGTCGCGGAACAGTGATTACAGATGGCGAATTCTTAGCCCGTCGCGAGAACGTAGATCGTGAGATGGTCGTTCGCCAAATCGGAGACCGTATTCAGATCGGTGTTATTGAAGATAAGGTCATGGTTGAGCATTACGTCAACCGAAATGCAAATGTTTCATACGTTGGTAACGTCTATTTAGGACGAGTGCAGAACGTTCTTCCTTCCATGGAAGCAGCTTTCGTTGATATCGGCAAAGGTCGAAACGCTGTGCTCTACGCCGGTGAGGTAAATTGGGATGCAGCAGGAATCTCTGAATCATCTCCACGCAAAATTGAAATGGTTTTAAAGACTGGCCAGCCAGTTCTTGTGCAGGTAACAAAAGATCCTATTGGCCAAAAAGGTGCACGCCTTACTTCACAAATTTCACTTCCTGGCCGTTATGTTGTCTATGTTCCTGGCGGTGGAATGAGTGGAATTTCAAAGAGACTCCCAGAGTCAGAGCGCACACGTTTGAAGGCAATTCTTAAAAATCTTATCCCTGAAGAAGCTGGCGTGATTGTACGTACTGCAGCTGAAGGTGTCTCAGAGGAAGAGTTGACCAACGATGTCGCTCGCCTCAAAGCGCAATGGGAAGATATCTACGCGAAGTCAGAGAATCCAAACTTCCATGCACCAGCACTACTTCTCTCAGAGCCTGATCTTGCTGTTCGAGTCATCCGCGATATCTTCAACGAAGATTTCCGTAGGCTGATCATTCAAGGCAACGAGGCATATACCGAAATTACAGATTATCTCGGTTCTATTGCACCTGAACTTAACGCCAAGATCGAGCGATACTCAGGTAAGGGCGATCTCTTTGCCGACTACCGTGTAGAAGAGCAGCTCGCTAAGGCTTTTGATCGCAAGGTTTATCTACCTTCAGGTGGATCGCTAGTAATCGATCGCACTGAAGCGATGATCGTGATCGATGTGAACACCGGAAAATTCATCGGTAAGGGTGGAAACCTCGAAGAGACGGTAACAAAAAATAACCTTGAAGCCGCCGAAGAGATCGCACGCCAACTTCGCCTACGCGACCTTGGCGGAATTATCGTGATCGACTTTATTGATATGACACTTGAATCCAACAGAGAAGCAGTCTTGCGTCGCCTCGTGGAATGCCTCGGCCGCGATCGCACAAAGCATCAAGTTGCTGAAGTTACATCCCTTGGTCTAGTCCAGATGACTCGTAAACGAGTCGGACAAGGACTTATTGAGGCGTTTTCTACAACATGTGATGCGTGTTCTGGTCGCGGTATTCATATCCATATGGATCCAGTTGCGATTAAAGCACCAACACCACAGGTCAATTCGCAGAGCGCCGAGCATGCCGATGTGGAAGAGGAATCAGCAACAGAACATGAATTCCATGAAGTTCTCAATGATGAGAGCTCAGCAGAAGTCGCAACGGAAGAGGCCCCCAAGGGTCGCCGCCGCCGTCGCGCCGCCTCATCTGGCGTGATTACTCCGGGCGCTTAACCGAGCGCACAAGGAGATCTACCCCCTGATTTGACGCTAGGACTACGACATCCGTACCCTAGAGCCCTGCCCGAGGCCAGCTTTCGCTGGACCAAGGCTTAACTGAAGTGGAGCAATAACGTGTACGCAATCGTGAAAGCTGGCGGACGCCAGGAGAAGGTAACTGTTGGAGAGACCATCACAGTCGATCGCATCGACTCTGCTGCTGGATCATCAGTTACATTCCCAGCAGTTCTCCTCGTAGACGGTGCAACCGTTACTGCAGATCCAAAGGCCCTTGCATCAGTCAAGGTAACCGGTGAGATTATCGATGAAGTGAAGGGTCCAAAGATCGACATCCTTCGCTACATGAACAAGACGGGATACCGTCGTCGTCAAGGTTTTCGTGCACAGCACACTCGAGTCAAGATCACCGCAATCAGCGGCGTTAAGGGGGCATAACAAATGGCAAGTAAGAAGGGTGTCTCCTCGACACGAAACGGTCGCGATTCCAATCCACAGTACCTTGGCATCAAGCGCTTCGGTGGACAAGAAGTAAACGCAGGCGAGATCTTGGTTCGCCAGCGCGGTACACACTTTCACCCAGGTAAGAACGTTGGACGCGGAAAGGACGACACACTCTTTGCACTCGCTGCAGGAGCTGTTGAGTTCGGTCGCGCTCGCGGACGTCGTGTAGTGAATGTAGTTCCGGTAGCGTAAAAAGGTTTCTCTTAAAAGAGCGGGCCGCATCCATGCGTGTCCGCTTTTTTATTGCTCGTACAATCCATAATTTTCACATCAGATTCAGCAGGGAAGGGGTAAGGCGATGACATCATTTGTAGATCGCGTCACTCTCTATGCCTCTGCCGGTAACGGGGGCGATGGTTGCGTCTCTGTAAAGCGCGAGAAATTTAAACCTCTCGGTGGACCAGATGGTGGAAACGGTGGTCGTGGCGGGGATGTCATCCTTGTCGTCGATTCCAGCGTGACAACACTTCTTGATTTTCACCATTCACCACATCGCAAAGCAACATCTGGACATCAGGGATATGGCGATCGTAAAGATGGACACACCGGCGACGATCTTATTTTGGCGGTTCCAAATGGCACTGTCGTCTATGACAAAGATGGAAATCTTCTTGCAGATTTAGTTGGAATTGGCACAACATTTATGGCAGCCCAAGGTGGCCATGGTGGTCTCGGAAACCTTGCACTCTCATCGTCAAAGCGCCGCGCCCCAGGGTTTGCTCTTCTTGGTGAACCAGGTCAAACGCGCACGCTCTCACTCGAACTTAAATCAGTAGCTGATATTGCACTCGTAGGTTTTCCAAGTGCTGGTAAGTCTTCCCTCATCGCAGCAATTTCGGCAGCGCGCCCAAAGATTGCTGACTACCCATTCACCACTCTTGTTCCAAATCTTGGTGTTGTACAAGCAGGTGAAACTCGCTTCACCGTTGCAGATGTTCCTGGTTTGATTCCAGGAGCCTCACAAGGAAAAGGTCTGGGACTCGAATTTTTGCGACATGTTGAACGCTGTGTTGCACTCGTGCATGTTCTTGATTGTGGAACGCTGGAAACTGATCGTAACCCAGTACTCGATCTTGAAATCATCGAGGAAGAACTCGCACTCTATGGTGGACTGGAAGATCGAGTACGTATCGTTGCTCTCAACAAAATTGATTTGCCAGATGGTTCAGCGATGGCAGATATGGTTGAAGAAACTCTCCGCGAAAAAGGGTATGAGGTCTACAAAGTCTCAGCGGCTAGTCGTGCAGGTTTACAAGAGCTCACCTATGCCATGGGTCGATTGGTTCATAAGGCGCGAGCAGATGCTGCAACGGAAGAGCGCACCAGAATTATCTTGCGTCCAACCGCCGTTGATGATTCCGGCTTTACCGTTCGAGCAAATGCAGATGGTTCATTTGAAGTGCGCGGTAAGAAGGTCGAGCGCTGGGTGCGCCAGACCAACTTTAAGAATGCGGAAGCAATTGGTTATCTTGCCGATCGACTCGCTCAACTCGGCGTGGAGAAAGAACTCTTCAAAAAGGGTGCAGTTGCCGGAAGTGAAGTGCGTATCGGAGATGGTGAAGATCAAATTATCTTTGATTGGGAGCCAACAATTGAAGCCGGTGCTGAACAATTGGCGGGCCATCTCCATAGACGTGGCGAGGATTCTCGCCTAGAGTCAACATGGATTGTGGAAGAGCGTGTAGTCGACCAACTGAGCGATGATGAAATTGCGAAGCAATGGGAGTACAACATTGAAGACCCACATACACCACGGGTGAAAGAGTAAGACTATGGATCGCACAGTTATTACGTCGGCAAAACGTATTGTGATCAAGATTGGTTCGTCATCTCTTACCGGCTCTGCTGGATCAAACCTTGACGCAACTGCTGTAGAAAAAATTGTCACCGTTATTGCAGGCCTTAAAGCCCGTGGCGCTGAAGTTGCGCTGGTCTCTTCCGGTGCGATTGCAGCTGGACTGGCACCCCTCAAGCTTTCATCTCGTCCAAAGGATCTGGCAACTCAGCAGGCTGCTGCTTCAGTAGGGCAGGGCTTGTTAATCGCTCGCTACAACCAAGCATTTTCTGAGCATTCAATTCTCTCGTCACAAGTTCTTCTCACAACAGAAGATGTTGTGCGTCGCTCGCATTATCAGAATGCACATCAAACACTTTCTAAGTTGTTATCTCTTGGTGTTGTTCCAATCATCAATGAAAACGACACCGTTGGTACACAAGAGATTCGCTTCGGTGATAACGATCGCCTAGCTGCGCTCGTGGCTCTGCTCATCAGTGCTGACCTGCTTGTTCTTGTCTCTGATATCGATGCCCTTTATGACGCACCTCCTTCACAAGCTGGTGCGAAGGCAATCCACGAAGTTCATGCGATGGAAGAGATCGATTCAATTGCACTGGGCGGGGCAGGATCTGCCGGCGTAGGTAGCGGGGGAATGGTGACAAAAGTTGAGGCGGCACGGATTTCCACAAGTGCGGGTATTCCAATGTTGTTGACTTCTCTGTCGCAATCTCAAGAAGCTCTTACCGGGCAAGAAGTAGGAACTCTCTTCCACTCTCATGGAGTGCGCACAACGGCGCGCTTACTCTGGCTGGCCCACGCATCAACGCCACGAGGACGCTTAGTTCTCGATGATGGAGCTGTTACCGCAATTCGCGAACGCGGCGTCTCGTTATTACCTGCTGGCGTGACCAGTGTCAGCGGTGAATTTATCTCAGGAGACACAGTGGAGTTAGTCTCACAAGCTGGTGAAGTTATTGCACGCGGCCTAGTTGCCTTTGATGCTGGTGAAATTCCACAGATGTTGGGTCGTTCTACAAAAGAGTTAGCAGCGTCCCTTGGAGCAGAGTACGAGCGCGAACTCGTACACCGAGATGATCTAGTTCTTCTCTGATATCTCTTTCAGCACCGCCGCAATATCATCACTGATTCCATCGGAACTCGTTGGCATATCGCTGAGCTTTACAATCACAGTTTTTGTCGCATTATCTTGGTAAATGTATTGACCATGAAGGCCCATCATCAGGTTTATTCCAGGATATGGATGCCACATCTGTGCGCTATATCCCCAGCCGTAATCAAGATTTACTGCAGAGGTGGATAAGCGCTTGCTCCACGACGGGCTTGCAATATCTGGCATCCCACTCATGAGCGCTTGACCCACACGAGCATAATCTCGCGCTGATGCATTAAAGCAACAGAAAGCCTTTTCATGTCCGCCGACCTTATCGACATTCCAAGTCGCGTTGTAATCAGCCCGTACCCGCTTCCAGATGCGGTTACTAAATTCATCAGCTAATGAATTACCTGTTACTTCTTGAATGATCAGTCCCAGCATCTGAGTATTCACACTTCGGTACTCTGCAAATGAGCCTGGCTCTTCTCTCATCTTTCTATTGTTGTTTAAGAAGTAGTTCATGTCTGTTGTGGCATACATCTGAGCAATGGCAACACCCCAACCAGCTGGACCAGAAGGGTAATTATCTGAGACACCAATTCCAGATTTCATATCAAGTAGGTCTCTGATTGTTACCTTGTCGAAGGATGTTCCAGCTTTGAAGCGGGGGAGATAGCTAACGAAGGTGTTTTCTTCATTGAGAGTTCCTTCATCGACTAACTGGCCAATAACAAGTGCAGTCATAGTCTTAGCGACGGAATACGATGGAAGAACAGTTGATTCAGTTTTACCGTTGAGATACTTCTCGTAGGTAATTTTTCCATCCCTGATGACTAGAAATGCATTTGTCTGAGTGGCATCAAGAAATTCGTCAAAGGTAACTTTCTCTCCTTGCCAGGTTACCTGAGTGATCTCCTCTTGCTCTCCAATAATCCATGCAGATTCAGCCGATGGCGCACCTTCGATAACGTGAGATGGCATCAGATCAGGGGTCTTCGATGCTGGAGCAAGCCCGAGGCGTATCGAAGCAATCGGTTCGGGATATCGAATGACCTTGGTCAATCCAAAAAGGCTAAGGTAGAGAACAAATACAGAAATCAGGATGTTACGAATTATTTTGCGCACATGGTTAGGGTATCGGGCGCTAGGCTTATTCCCATGGATGCAACTGCAATAGTTGAAGGGCTAGCGCTCACAGCACGTTCTGCTGCGCGTACTCTCGTTGCCTCTTCCGGGGATACACGCAGACAAGCACTGCGTGCCATTGCAGCAGCGCTTGAAAATCGCAGCGATGAGATTCTCACCGCGAACAATCTTGATATGCAGAGAGCTAAGGACGAATCGATGCATCCACAGATGCAGGATCGCTTACTGCTCACTCGTGAGCGAATTACTGGAATGGCTAATGGAGCACGGCAAGTTGCCGACCTAGAAGACCCACTCGGTCGCATCTTGAAGAAATCAACACTTCCTAATGGCCTGGAACTCGAACAGATTTCAGTTCCTTTCGGAGTCATCGGTATGGTCTACGAGGCACGTCCAAATGTGACCGTCGATGCTGCAGTGATCTTATTGATGTCAGGAAATGCCGCTCTGCTTCGAGGATCATCAACTGCAGATGCCAGCAATAAGATTTTGATTGAGGTCATGCGATCAGCCCTTGCCACAACCACAATTTCACCTGATGTTCTGCAGTTAGTTCCATCTGATGAGCGAGCAACAGTCAAGGCGTTACTTACCGCTAGAGGCAAGGTGGATTTAGTTATCCCACGTGGCAGCGCTTCGCTTATTCGCATGGTTGTTGATGAAGCCACAGTTCCGACGATTGAAACGGGCGCTGGTGTCTGCCATGTCTATATCGATGCCGCTGCTGATTTAGCTAAAGCACTCCCTATTGTGCTTAATTCAAAGACTCATCGACCAAGTGTCTGTAACGCAGCCGAAACTGTTCTCGTTCACAGATCTGTTGCAGAGAAATTTCTGCCTACCTTGTTGGCATCGCTACATAGCGCCGGCGTTGTTTTACATGTTGACCCAGCGGTGGAAGCGGTCGCCAAGACTCTTGATATTGATGTTACCCAAGCCACGACTGAAAATTGGGGAACCGAGTACGGAGTTCTTGAGATGAATGTGGGGATAGTGGATTCACTGGAAAGCGCCATTGATCACATTGCAACCTTTGGAACACAGCACACCGAAGCGATTGTGACTGAGGATAAAGAGAGTGCGCGAAAGTTTGTTGCAATGTCAGATTGTGCGGCGGTGATGGTTAACGCCTCCACGCGCTTTACTGATGGTGAGCAGATGGGATTTGGAGCAGAGATCGGTATCTCAAATCAAAAACTTCATGCACGAGGCCCTATGGGGTTAGAGGCAATGACAACAACAACCTGGGTGGTCACCGGAACAGGGCAGATTCGCTCATAAGCCGTTCTTTTTATAGACTGCCGTCATGAGCAGTCTCTCGCGCGATGATGTAGCAAAGCTGGCAGCGCTAGCCCGCATCGAGATGAGCGAGGAAGAACTAGTCAGCCTCTCTTCACAATTTGGAATGATTCTTGACGCTGTTGCACGCGTACAAGAAGTAAATCTTGATGGTGTGGTCGCAACATCGCATCCACAACCTATTCAGAATGTATTTCGAGAAGATCAGGTGCGTCCAAGCCTTACTCCAGAGCAAGCGCTATCAGGTGCACCCGCACAAGAAGAGCAACGTTTCCGCGTTCCACAAATCCTTGGTGAAGCCGAGTGATTAACCAGACCGCTGCAGCAATGTCAGAGGCCCTGGTTAAGGGTGAAGTGACATCGACACAATTAACTCAAGCACATCTTGATCGCATTAGTGATGTTGATACATCTGTGAAGGCCTTTCTTCATGTTGATGCAGAAGGCGCGCTAGCCCAAGCTGCCCGCGTTGATGCTGATCGCAGCTCTGGAAAGAAGTTGCACCCACTCGCTGGAATTCCACTCGCTCTGAAAGATGTTCTTACTCAAGATGGCATTCCAACAACAGCTGGCTCAAAAATTCTGCAAGGGTGGAAGCCTCAATACGATTCAACAGTTGTCTCAAAGATAAAAGAGGCAGGCATTGTCATTCTTGGAAAAACAAATATGGATGAATTTGCCATGGGTTCCTCCACTGAGAATTCTGCCTATGGCCCAACATTTAATCCTTGGGATTTATCGCGCACACCAGGTGGTTCAAGCGGAGGATCTGCAGCCGCAGTAAGTGCATTTGAAGCTCCTCTTGCAATTGGTTCAGATACAGGTGGATCAATTAGACAACCTGCCGCGTTAACAGGCATCGTTGGCGTGCGTCCAACCTACGGCGCAGTCTCGCGCTATGGATTAATTGCATACTCATCAAGCCTTGATCAGGCAGGCCCATTTGGTCGAACAGTGTTGGATACTGCGCTCTTACATGATGTGATGGCTGGCCACGATCCAAAGGATGCCACGAGCATTAATGGAAAATTCCCTGATGTAGTCAGCGCTGCGCAAAAGCGCGATGTTAAAGGACTCAAGATTGGCGTTATCAAGCAGTTGCAAGGTGAGGGTTATCAAAAGGGTGTGCAAGCCCGCTTTGATGAATCACTTCAAGTTCTGGCTTCACTCGGTGCCGAGATAATTGAAGTTGATTGCCCAAGTTTTGAATATGCTTTAGCTGCCTATTATCTAATTGCTCCATCTGAATGTTCATCTAACTTAGCCCGCTTTGATGCAATGCGTTATGGCCTGCGCGTGGGCGATAGTGATGGCGCATCTGCTGAGGCGGTCATGAGTGCAACTCGTAATGCTGGCTTTGGACACGAAGTAAAACGCCGCATCATCCTTGGCGCATACGCTCTCTCATCAGGATATTACGATGCGTACTACGGTAGTGCGCAGAAGATTCGCACACTGATTATTCAAGATTATGCCAAGGCATTTGCTCAGGCAGATGTTCTCGTCTCACCAACTGCTCCAACAACTGCCTTTAAAATTGGTGAGAAATCTAATGATCCAATTGCAATGTACTTAGGCGATGTTGCAACGATTCCTGTGAACTTGGCAGGCATCTGTGGCATGAGCCTTCCTGCCGGGCTAGCCGATGAAGATGGATTGCCGGTTGGTTTTCAGATTATGGCCCCTGCGATGTGCGATGACCGTCTCTACAACGTCGGTGGCGCACTCGAAGCAGCTCTAGCATCTCAGTGGGGCGGACATTTGATATCTAAGGCTCCGGCGTTAGGAGGTAGCAAGTAATGGCTATTTCCTATGATGAAGTTGTTGCAAAGTATGACCCTGTATTGGGTCTTGAAGTACACGTCGAACTCAACACCGAGTCAAAGATGTTCTGCTCATGCAGCACAGTATTTGGTGGCGAACCAAACACCCAAACATGCCCAGTCTGCTTGGCTCTTCCAGGTGCGCTCCCGGTTGTTAACGCACGTGCAATCGAATCAACAATCAAAATTGGCTTAGCCCTTAACTGCCAGATCGCACCATATAGCCGCTTTGCTCGTAAGAACTACTTCTATCCAGATATGCCAAAGAACTTTCAGATCTCACAATACGATGAACCGATCTGCTTTGATGGATACGTTGATGTTGAAATTGATACTGATGAAGGCCTGAAAGAATTTCGTATTGAAGTTGAACGCGTTCATATGGAAGAAGACACTGGAAAGTCCTTACATGTGGGTGGGGCGACCGGGCGTATCCACGGTGCTGACTACTCACTTCTTGATTACAACCGCGCGGGTATCCCACTCGTTGAAATTGTGACAAAAATTGTCCCTGGTACAGGAAAGTACGCACCAGAAGTTGCACGTGCCTATGTGGCAGAACTTCGTGACATCTTGCGCGGACTCGGTGTCTCTGATGTGAAGATGGAGCAAGGTTCATTGCGCTGTGATGCCAACGTTTCACTCAAGCCGATGGGCTCTGATGTTCTAGGTACCCGTTCTGAAACAAAGAATGTGAACTCACTTCGCTCAGTAGAACGCGCCATCCGCGGTGAAATGATTCGCCATGCAGAACTTCTTGATGCTGGCGCAAAGGTGAAGCAAGAGACACGACATTTTCAGGAAGATACTGGCCTGACACGTTCTGGTCGATCAAAAGAACAAGCTGAGGATTATCGCTATTTCCCAGAGCCAGATCTTGTTCCAGTTGCACCTGATGCGGCATGGATTGAAGAGCTGCGTAAAGCTCTTCCAGAACGTCCATCACTTCGCCGAAAGCGTTTAAAGCAAGAGTGGAACGTGCCCGATAAAGAGATGGCCGCAATGGTCAACGCCGATGTTCTCGATATTGTGGAAGCAACAGTTGTGCTTGGAGCTGATCCGACAAAGGCTCGCTCATGGTGGCTCGGTGAGATTTCACGTATTGCAAACGATAAGGAAGTTTCTGTCACAGAGCTTGCGATTACACCAGCAGATGTTGCTGAGATCGTGGCACTTGTAAACAAGGGCGAGCTCACCGACAAACTCGCACGCCAAGTTGTTGAAGGCGTGGTTGCGGGGGAGGGAACGCCCGCAGAGGTTGTAGCAAAGCGTGGAATTAAAGTTGTTAACGACGATGGTGCACTTATGGCAGCTATTGAGAAAGTGTGTTCAGAACAACCTGATACCGCGCAGAAAGTCCGTGATGGTCACATTCCTGCAGCGGGCGCGCTCATTGGCGCAGTCATGAAAGAGACAAAGGGCCAAGCAGATGCCGCGCGGGTGCGCGAACTTCTACTTGGCCACCTGGGTCAACCTGTCAATTAGTGAGCGATTACGCCTTCAGTTTCAACGAGTGAATCTTTACCAATATTAATAAAGAAGAAGAGAACAACGGCTCCAGCGAATAGAAGTGCAGCGCTTACCGTAAATGCCACTGTGTAACCGTGAGTCATGCCATATGGATAGAGCTTTTCTGCGAGTCCAGGAACCGTTATTCCTACCTCATTATTTGCCTTGATATGTGCGACCGCGGCAGTTGCGGCGACAGTATTGAGCAGCGCGGTACCAAGTGATCCACCTACTTGCTGGCTGGTGTTGATCATGGCACTGGCAACACCTGTGTCGCGATTGCCAACACCATGGAGCGCTGTTGATGTCAAAGGAATAAAGACCAGGGCCATTCCAGAACTCATAATGAGAAGTGATGGAAGTACATGAGTGACATATGAAGTCTCAGGCGTAATCTGAGTGAGCATCAATAATCCGATACCGGCAAAGATAAGTCCTGGAACCATTAATGGCTTTGGTCCAAATTTTGGAAGTAATTGCGATGCAACTCCGGCGAAGACAATGATTCCTGCGGTAAACGGCAAGAATGCAAAACCGGATTTTAACGGTGTGTATCCGAGGACTATTTGGAGGTAGAGACCGAGGAATAGGAACATCGAGAACAAGCCCGCACCGACAATAAGTGAGCCAAGATATGAGCCACCACGGTTACGTTCTGTGACAACGCGCAGCGGCATCATTGGATTTGCAACTTTGGTTTCAATCACCACGAACGCAACCAAGAGAACTACGGCTGCGATCAGGAATGAAATTGTTGAGGTAGCAGACCAACCCTTTGTGGCTGCTTCGCTAAAGCCATATGTGAGCGAGAAGAGACCGGCAGTTGCAGTGATTACACCTGGGATGTCATAGCTGTGATCACCGCTGGCTTTTGATTCCTTTACATACTTAATTGCTAGAACTCCAGCGATGACTGCAATCGGAACGTTAACTCCAAGGCACCAGCGCCATGAGAAGAACTCTGTGAGCGCGCCACCAAGAATGAGACCGATAGCAGCGCCTCCGCCTGAAATCGCGCCAATAACGCCGAATGCCTTTGCGCGTTCGGCTGGAACTGTGAAAGTCACGCTGATAATTGCAAGTGCGGCAGGTGCAAGAAGTGCACCGAAGACTCCCTGTAATGCACGAGCTGCAAAGAGTTGCTCTTGATTTGCGGCGATACCGCCGAAAGCGGAGACAAGAGCAAAGCCTGCGAGTCCAATTAGGAAAATCTTCTTACGTCCCATGAAGTCACCGATACGACCACCAATGAGCAAGAGCGATCCGAATGCGAGTGTGTACGCCGTGATGACCCACTGCTGGTTTGCATCAGTGATTCCGAGATCATTCTTTGCACTTGGTATTGCAATATTGACGATCGATGAATCTAG
>CANLHC010000011.1 GCA_947490625.1 Candidatus Nanopelagicaceae bacterium | reverse complement strand
AATCGGGGAATCGGTTTAGCGATAGCTACATCCTTGAAGGCCAGCGGTGTCGACGTTATCGCCACATATAGGAGCGGAACAGCACCCGCAGGATTTAAATCAGTTGTGATGGATGTGACATCTGCAGAATCTGTGGATGCGGCTTTCTCACAGATCGAGGATCAGTGGGGAATTCCTGATGTGATTGTCATGAATGCTGGAATCACTAAAGACACACTTGTTCTTCGTATGAGCGAAGAGGATTTCACTTCAGTCCTGGATGCAAATCTGAGTGGCGCGTTTCGTGTGGCAAAGAGAGCGACAAAGGGACTTCTTAAAAACAAGCGAGGCAGACTCATCTTTATCGGCTCGGTAGTTGGCTCAGTAGGTGCCGCGGGGCAGGTGAACTATTCTGCTAGCAAAGCTGGCCTTGTAGGAATGGCAAGATCTTTCGCGCGCGAACTAGGAAGTCGTTCAATCACCGCAAATGTGGTCGCGCCAGGTTTTGTTGAAACCGATATGACGGCAGAGTTAGATGACAAACGCCGTGAAGAAATAGCCGCACAAGTTCCTTTGGGTCGCTTCTGCACCGCTGAAGAAATTGCCGATGTTGTTACCTTTTTGGCATCGGAAAAGGCAAGCTACATCACGGGCGCAGTTATCCCGGTTGACGGTGGATTAGGAATGGGGCACTAACTATGGGAATTCTCTCCGGAAAAAATATTTTAGTGACCGGTGTGCTCACTGATGGATCCATCGCCTTCCACGTTGCAAAGATCGCGCAGGAACAAGGCGCCACCGTTGTCCTCACTGGCTTCGGAAGAGCACTGAGCCTGACCACTCGTATCGCAGGGCGACTTCCGCAGATGCCACCCATTATTGAATTAGATGTTACAGATCAATCTCATCTAGATAACTTGGCAGAAGAGGTTCGTAAGTATGTTCCGCACCTCGATGGTGTCGTGCACTCCATTGGATTTGCACCTGAAGCGGCACTTGGTGGAAATTTTCTTAATACCGCTTGGGAAGATGTAGCAACAGCCGTTCATGTACCTGCTTACTCACTCAAATCTCTCACTCTTGCTTGCCGCCCTACATTCCTTGAAGGTGCTTCCGTTGTGGGACTTGATTTCGATGCAACGGTTGCTTGGCCGCAGTACGACTGGATGGGAGTTGCAAAGGCGGCTCTGGAATCAACATCGCGCTACCTCGCGCGCGATCTTGGAAGCGAGAACGTACGCGTTAATCTTGTTGCTGCTGGCCCAATTCGTACGATTGCCGCTAAATCCATCCCCGGCTTTGATGAATTTGAAAAAGTATGGAATGAACGCTCGCCGTTGCAGTGGGATGTAACTGACCCACAGCCTGCAGCGAAGGCAGTAGTCGCGCTACTCAGTGATTGGTTCCCCAAGACGACCGGGGAGATCATCCATGTAGATGGTGGGCTTCATGCGATGGGCGCGTAGAGATAACTCTCTTTTCATCCTTGCCGTACTTCTTCCATTAATCGCAGGATCGATATTTGGTGTTATCGAGCAGCGGTCGAGCGCTTCGGCTCCAGCAGTCAACGTCGTCAACTCTGCAAAGTTTCGACAATGTTTTGACGTTACAAATCTCTTCATTTATTCCACTAAGAATAGTAATTGTCCGCAAGGTTATCTTTTCTTAGGAGATGGAGCACTCAGTGAAAGCGCTACTGCAACCGGTGTTGTCGAAGAGATTCATCCTCAGTTAGAAGAACGCTTTAATACTGCGCGACTTTTCGCCGCAGTAGATGGAATCTCTTTAGTGATCACTTCAGGATTTAGAACTCTGCAACGTCAGGAATTTCTCTATCAACGTGAAGTTCAGATTCGGGGGAGTGAGAGCGAAGCAGCGAAATGGGTCTTACCTCCACAGTCATCCCACCATCCCATGGGTTTAGCAATCGATGTGAATTACCCGATGGATCGCCCCGGTGCACTCTGGCTTGAACGAAACGGTTGGCGTTTTGGTCTCTGTCGGGTCTATGCCAATGAATGGTGGCATTTTGAAGCGGTGAGCGCCCCTGGAGTGAAATGTCCACCGCTAGCCCCCGATGCACGCGTAGATCTCGCTGGATCCCAACCGTAATTTTCACTTTCACCCACCCCTCAGGTACCCTTACGCCCAGACCAGTGACGAAAGTTGCTGCAAGAGGAGCTCACCGCTCCCACCTCTCTCGTTCAACGAGTGTTGGTTATGTCGGATGAAGAAGGCTCATTGAGCCGTGGGTCTACCCACACTTCACTGTCTGCGGTGTCCTTGCGCGGCGGCTTCGTTACAACAGCAAGCTAAGCCAAACGAAGGAGCAGAAATCACCACTGAACCGCGCATCAATGATCGAATCCGCACACCTCAAATTCGTCTCATCAATTACACCGGTGAACAAGTTGGAGTAGTAGATATCGAAGTAGCGCTTGCAATGGCCGATGAGATCGGACTCGACTTAGTTGAGATCGCACCAGAGGCTAACCCACCTGTTTGCAAAATCATGGACTTTGGAAAGTTCAAGTATGAAGCAGCACAGAAGGCACGCGAGGCTCGTCAGAACCAGACCCACATTGTGGTGAAGGAAGTGCGATTGACACCAAAGATCGAAACTCACGATTACGAAACAAAGAAAAACGCAATCGAGAAGTTCCTCAAAGGTGGCGACAAGGTGAAGATCACGATGAAGTTTCGTGGTCGTGAGCAAACTCGTCCGGAGATGGGCTTTAAGTTACTACAGCGTCTTGCAGAAGATGTGACAGAACATGGTTTCGTTGAGTTCGCCCCAAAGCAAGAGGGACGAAACATGACGATGGTATTAGGTCCGACGAAAAAGAAGACCGAAGCAGTAGCAGAACAGAAGGCAGCTCGAGCAGCTGCTGAGAAGGCAAAACAAGAAGTTGAGAAGTAGAGAAACCGAGTAGGCACAGGAGACAGCAATGCCAAAGATGAAAACCCATAGTGGTGCGAAGAAGACCTTCCGCGTCACAGGTACAGGAAAGATCATGCATGAGCGTGCAGGAAAGCGCCACCTTTTGGAGCGCAAGTCTTCACGTGTCACTCGTCGTCTTAGCCAAGAGCAGTCAGCAAAGCCAACCGTCACAATGACAGCCAAGCGCATGCTTGGTTTGAAGTAAGGAGAGTGCGCTAAATGGCAAGAGTAAAACGTGGTGTCCACGCAGCGAAGAAGCGCCGCACAACTCTCGAGCGTGCCGCAGGTTATCGTGGTCAACGCTCACGTCTTTTTACAAAGGCGAAAGAGCAAGTTACACACTCAATGGTCTATGCGTTCAATGATCGCAAGGATAAGAAAGGCGATTTCCGTCAGCTCTGGATTCAGCGCATTAATGCTGCATCCCGCGAAAACGGAATGACCTACAACCGCTTTATTCAGGGACTTAAGGCAGCAGGAATTGAAGTTGATCGTCGCGTACTTTCAGATATCGCGATCAATGATCCAGCAACCTTCAAGACCCTCGTTGATCTTGCTCGCAAGAGCCTTGTCTCAGCGTAATCTGAACAAGTAAAAATCAATCCAATGATTGAGAGCCTTCAGTCGCCGCATGTTGGGCGAGTGAAGGCTCTTATTGGTTCACGGGGAAATAAAGAGCGAAGCGAATCTGGCCTCTTTGTAGCTGAAGGTGTTCAATCTCTACGTGAAGCGCTCACTTCGCAATCTGGCCCGGCAATCGAGACTCTTTATCTCAGCCCGGCCGGTGCTACTCGTACCGGTGATCTTGATATTTCAGAGGTCAATGTTGTTCAGGTAAGTGATGCCGTAATGCAGGAGATGGCATCGACGGTAACACCCCAGGGAATTCTGATGGTCTGTTCGATTCCCGCGTATTCGCTGGCTGAACTCAACATCACTCCAGAATCATTTGTGATTTATCTTGATCGAATTCAAGATCCGGGTAATGCCGGAACGATACTGAGGTCAGCAGATGCCTTTGGCGCGAGAGCGGTCGTAACATCACCTGGTAGTGTCGATATGTACTCTCCTAAAGTTGTTCGATCAACAGCCGGCTCTCTCTGGCATATTCCGGTCTTTGAAGCGCTCGAATTAAAAGAGCTCACGGCCCACATGGATACAGCTGAGTGCATCGTCCTGTCATCGCATGCCAGCGAATCGATTGTAAATTTCCGTTCTTCAGCACCGTGTATCGCAATTTTTGGAAATGAAGGAGCAGGAACAAGTACCAATCAACTAGCAATCAACGCTCGCACTGTTGCGATCCCTATGTCAGGACAAGCCGAGAGCTTAAATCTCTCTGCCGCGGCTTCGATCGTAATGTTCACGCTTTCTCAGTCCTCTCGCGGTTAGAATAAGGGCCATGAATCAGGGCGAGGTTGCACAGTGGGTCGATCAGGCGCGTAGCGCTTTCGCGGCAGCCCAGGATTTAGATTCGCTCAAAGCTGCGCGACTAGCCCACGCCGGAGATAAGTCACCTATAGCCCTGGCCAGTCGATCACTCGGATCACTTCCCGCCGACCAAAAAGCATCAGTAGGAAAAATCATTGGTGAAGCAAAGGCAGCAATTGCAGCTGCTCTTGATGAGGCGACAGCAAAGTTAGAGCGCGAACAAGATGAAAGAGTTCTTCGCGATGAGGTTGTCGATATCACGTTGCCTGTATCACGATCACATAAAGGTGGTTTACACCCCATCACAATTATCAAAAATGAGATTTCTGATTTCTTTGTTGAGCAAGGATTCTCTGTCGCAGAAGGACCAGAGCTGGAATCAGGTTGGCTCAACTTCGATGCGCTCAATATTCCAGCCGACCATCCAGCGCGCACTATGCAGGACACTTTCTTTATCGAACCAGTGGAATCTGGAATTGTCCTACGAACTCACACATCACCAGTTCAGATTCGCACCATGTTGGAAAATGAACCTCCTATCTACGTCATTTGTCCGGGGCGAACTTTTAGAGCAGATGAACTCGATGCGACGCATTCTCCAGTCTTTCATCAGGTAGAGGGCTTGGTCATCGATAAGGGCATCACCATGGCTCACCTCAAAGGAACTCTCGATAATTTTGCACGTCATATGTTTGGTGCCGATGTAACTACGCGCCTGCGTCCATCGTTCTTTCCATTCACCGAACCAAGTGCAGAAGTAGATATCTTCTTCAACGGTCGTTGGATTGAGTGGGGTGGATGTGGAATGGTGAATCCGCGAGTTCTTGCATCCTGCGGAATCGATACAGAAATTTATTCAGGTTTTGCATTTGGAATGGGACTTGAACGAACACTCATGGTCCGCCATGGAATAACCGATATGCATGACATTGTGGAAGGCGATCTTCGTTTTACTCGTCAGTTTGGAGTAGGACTCTAAATGCGCGCACCTTTATCGTGGATCAAGGAATTTGTAGAGATTCCAGCAACAATTACTCCAGAGCAGATTTCGGATGGCCTTATTCGAGTCGGATTTGAAGTTGAAGAGATTATCAAGCAAGGAGCCGATCTCACCGGGCCACTTGTCTTTGCAAAGGTCCTCAGCATTGAAGAGCTCACTGAATTTAAGAAGCCAGTTCGATACGTCGGTCTTGATTGTGGCGAAGGATCAACGCGCTACGTCATCTGCGGAGCAACCAATTTCGTTGTAGGAGATCTCATCGTTGCAGCCCTGCCTGGCGCTGTGCTCCCTGGCGATTTCGCAATCGGAGCGCGTGAAACATATGGAAAAACATCCAACGGCATGATCTGTTCTGCACGCGAACTAGGCCTCGGCGATGATCATTCGGGAATTATGACCTTTGCTGAAGGTTCAGTGACCATCGGAGAAGATGCAATTTCCGGATTGATGATTAACGATGTCATCTTTGATGTCGCAGTGAATCCAGATCGTGGATATGCCTTGAGTATCCGCGGATTGGCACGTGAGGTTGCGGGTTCGTTGAACTTGAAATTTACCGATCCCGTGAATGCCCTACGCGATCTCACCTTCGCCGAAACCGGAAAAGGAGTGACAGCCAAGATTGCCGATCCAGCAACGGCGTCAGTCTTCTATCTGCGCACATTAACGAATTTTGACCCACGAGCGACAACTCCACTGTGGATGCGTCGACGTATTGAAAAAATGGGAATGCGTTCCATTTCACTCGTTGTGGATATCACCAATTATGTGATGCTCGAACTTGGACAACCACTTCATGCCTTCGATAAGTCGAAGATCAAGGGTGGATTAACGATTAAACGCGCGGGTAATGCGCAACCATTCACCACTTTAGATGGACAGGTTCGCCAGCTCCATCCTGATGACCTGATGGTCTGTGATGACGAGCAACCTCTTGCACTAGCTGGAACTATGGGTGGAGCTTCCTCTGAGATTTCTGAGAGTACAACTGAAATTGTGCTCGAGGCTGTTAGCTTTGATCCCGTATGCATTGCAAAGAATTCCCGACGCCACAAAATATCGTCGGAGGCATCACGCCGCCTTGAACGTAGTGTGGATCAATCACTGGCAGAATTTGCCTCCGCTCGTTTTGTTCAACTCCTCACTCAACATAGTTCGGCGCAACACGTTGCTACCTTCGTCGATGGAAGGCCGAAGTACGCGCCTCTTCTCATGTTAGATCCTGCCTATATTTCGCGCATATTGGGGCTAGAGATCACACCCACCAAGATCGCTGAACTCCTACGAGTAATTGGCTGTGATGTTGATGAGAAGATTTTCGAAGTCGACCCACCATCCTGGCGCTGGGATCTTCTTACTCCTGCAGATCTAGCTGAAGAGGTGGCGCGAATGATTGGCTACGATGCCATCCCGTCAGTACTTCCGCCGCGTCCAGTTCACGCATCACTGACACCAACACAGAAGCGACGTCGTGCGGTTGCGACAATGTTGGCTTCTCTCGGCTTGGCAGAGGTGCAAACTTTCCCATTTACCAATCAAGAGACTATTGATTTCATGGGATTTGTGGGGGAGCGCGCTTCAACCTACGCAATCGCCAATCCAATGTCAGAAGAATTTCCTTTGATGCGCGTGCATCTTGTTCCAGGACTCATTGAAGTAGCTGCACGCAATATTTCTCGCGGTGCGAAGGACTTTGCGATATTTGAGATGGGTTCTATTTTCAGAAGTTCTCAAAAACTCATTGATGGAATCTTCCCAGAGATAGGCTCTCGGCCTTCTGCCCAAACAATTAAAGAGATTTACGCAAGCGTTCCACCGCAAGGTTTCCATGTGGCCGGAGTGCTTGTAGGAAAAGTGGAGAATGAAGATTGGCAGGGCTCTGCTCGTTCATATGGATGGCAAGATGCGATCGCTGCCGCCACAGATATTCTTGACCTCTGTCACTTGCCATGGAGTATTGCTCGCAGTGAATTCGCACCATGGCATCCTGGTCGTTGTGCCGAGTTGATTGTTGATGGCAAAGCCGTTGCGCACGCTGGAGAACTACATCCACGAATTATTGCCAAGTACGGGCTTCCCGCACGAAGTGCCGCATTCGCAGTTGCCCTGAGTGCTCTCCCAGAATCACCGCGAGTACGCCCAACAACAGTAGGAACAATGCCGGCTGCTCTGCAAGATGTCGCACTTATTGTTGACGAGAAAGTAGCCGCTGGAGATGTTGAAGCGGCGCTACGTGTCGGTGCGGGTCCGCTCCTTGAATCGATCACCCTCTTTGATCGCTACGACAAGCTGGGAGATGGAAAAGTTTCTCTCGCTTTCGCTCTTGTCTTCCGAGCCGAGGATCGCACGCTCACCGGGGCGGAAATCACAGCCCTGCGTGAATCGGCAGTGGCCGAGGCAGCTCGTGCAACTGGAGCGACACTTAGAACTGCATAATTATGCATAAGATTGCATAATTATAGATCTCGCTGTATCCTAAGTTTATGAAAATTGGAATCGTCGGCGGTAGTGGCTATGCCGGGGGTGAACTCCTGCGCATCTTGGCTGATCACCCAGTCTTTTCTGTTGCAGCTATCAGTGCGCACTCGAATGCAGGGGAACCCATCACATCAGTGCACCCACAATTGGCGTCCTATGCTGGAAAGAGTTTTTCCGCTTTCTCTCCGGAGCTTTTCACCTCATGTGAACTCATCTTCTTGGCTCTTCCTCATGGAGAATCGGCCTCTGCAGTTACGGCGATTGCATCAGTGAAACCATCGATGAAATTTATCGATATCGGAGCAGATTTCCGCTTGGAAGACCCGACTGCCTGGGAGAAATACTATGGCGGCGCTCATGCAGGTTCTTGGGTTTACGGATTACCGGAGATTGCAGGGAATGTAGAGAAGATTAAAGGCGCACAGAAGGTAGCCAATCCTGGATGCTATGCCACAGCCGTTGCATTGGCATTAACGCCTCTTGCCCCTTTTGCACACCTCAATGATGTTGTCGTTGTTGCCGCATCTGGAACCTCAGGTGCTGGACGAAGCGCGAAAACACATCTTCTGGCAAGTGCGATTATGGGGTCGATGACATCCTATAAATTCGGGGGAGCGCATCAACACATACCAGAAATTGAACAGTGCGTATCTGCGGCAAGTGGAAAAGAAGTGCGCATCTCGTTCACGCCCATGCTTGCACCGATGGTCAGAGGGATTTTAGCCACGGTCACTGTTAAGTTGGATCAGTTTGTATCTACAGCTGAATTGCGCAATCACTTTATTTCTTACTATGAGGGTAAGACGTTTGTATCGATTCTAGAAGAAGGTCAGATGCCCGCAACGTCGTCGGTCTTTGGTAGTAACTCTGCACACATACAAGTAGCTGTTGACAGCCATACAAAGCGAGCAATTGTGAGCATTGCAATCGATAACTTAGGTAAAGGAGCTGCTGGGCAAGCGGTTCAAAATGCGAACATCATCTGCGGACTTGACGATTCTTTAGGACTATCGCTGCAAGGAATCGGTATATGAGAAGTACTTTGGTCGTTAAATTTGGTGGCCATGCTATGACAGATGATTCAGGGCTCTTTGCTGCGGCGATACGTGATGCACGTGAGTCTGGCCTCAACGTCATCGTCGTACACGGTGGTGGTCCACAAATTAACGCAGAGATTTCTTCCCGCGGAATTACTCCACGATTCATCGGGGGATTTCGATTTACGGATCAAGCAACCCTTGCAGCGGTGGAAGAAGTTCTCATTAGACAGGTAGGACCGATGATCGCTCAGGCGCTGAACTCGCACTCTATTCCGGCAATCGCCATTTCCGGACGCACGGTATTGCGCGCAAAAAAGTTGATCCATTTAGGAGATGGCACTCCGGTAGATCTCGGTTTTGTCGGTGAAGTGGTTTCTATCGATCTGTCGCCGGTTGATGCAGCGCTAGCGAATTCACAGGTCCCCGTAATCTCACCGGTGGCTTCCGATATCGAAAGAGATGGCGCTCTCAACATCAATGCCGACCTAGCAGCAGCTGCTATTGCGGGCGCACTCGATGCCGAAGCCTTGATAGTGATGACAGATGTTCCGGGAATTTATCGCAATTGGCCCGATAAAGATTCATTGATTACATCGATCACACGTGATGATTTATATTCCATTAAAGACAGTTTCACAGAAGGTATGGCACCTAAAGTCGCAGCATGCCTAGAGGCGATTGATAATGGTGCACGAGCGGTGCGCATTATTGATGGTAAAGATCCACTCGCTTTTGCGATGGCTTTGGAAAATTCTGGTGGAACTTTGGTGAGCGCATGAGTAAGAAGTCACTGAGCCTTTCATGGACCGATCTCATGATGGCAAACTACGGAACACCATCGCGTACCTTTGTTAGTGGCAAAGGATGTGTCATTAAAGATGATCAAGGAAATTCTTACCTTGACTTCCTCGCGGGAATAGCCACCAACGTCTTAGGTCATGCTCATCCAGCAATCATTAAATCCGTCTCGACCCAAGTTGCCACCCTTGGCCATGTCAGCAATTTTTTCGCTCATCCTCAGGGGTTACTACTTGCCTCACGCTTGCAGGCAATGACTGGTGATAGCAACTCTCGCGTCTTCTTTTGCAACTCTGGCGCTGAAGCTAATGAAGCAGCACTCAAGATTTCTCGTCGCACAGGACGATCAAAGATCGTTGCAGCTCAAGGATCATTCCATGGTCGCACCATGGGAGCACTTTCTATGACCGGCCAACCTGCAAAGCGTGAGCCATTTACGCCGTTGCTTAAGGGAATTACACATGTTCCCTTTGGCGATCTTGCAGCAATGCGTCGAGCTGTTACAAAGCGAACTGCAATGGTGATCGTAGAACCAATCATGGGAGAGGCCGGCGTCATTACACCTGAAGATGGATATCTCGCAGGATTACGCCTTCTTTGCGATCAGACTGGCGCACTTCTTGTCTTCGATTGCGTACAAACCGGTATTGGTCGTACTGGTCAGTGGTTTGGGTTTGAACATGAAAAAGTAAAACCCGACATCCTTACCTTAGCTAAAGGCCTTGGCGGGGGATTACCGATTGGTGCAACGATTGCTTACGGCAGCACTGCGCAACTTCTCCAACCAGGTGATCACGGCACAACATTTGGCGGAAGCCCAATCTCGTGTGCGGCAGGTAACGCGGTTCTGGATGTCATTGTGAAGAACAAGTTAATGCAGTCAGCACGCAGCCATGAGAAGAGAATTAAGTCCAAGCTCACACCCGTTTCTGGCGTCAAAGAAGTACGGGGCAGAGGTCTGCTTTTAGGAATCGAATTAGAGAGTCCGATAGCCAAAAAGGTTGCCGCAGTACTGTTGGATTCTGGAGTCATCGTTAATGCAGCAAATGAGAGCACTATAAGAATCGCACCACCACTTATTGTCACCACACTTCAAATCGAGAAGTTCATCTCTCTATTCACGAAAGCATTGAAAGAGGTTCACCATGGCTAAAGTTCAACCGATTAATTCTGTCTCAGCCCGCCGCAACGCAGCTATCAACGCAATCTCGTCAGGGCGAGTTCATAGCCAAGACGACCTCGTGCAGGCGCTCAAGAAGGATGGTTACGCCGTAACCCAAGCAACGGCTAGTCGCGATATTGAAGAGATAGGCGCCGTTCGTATACGAAATAGTCAGGGAGAGATGATTTACGCGATAGTTGATGGCACGGATTCTTCAATTGCACGTTCGATGCCGTTATCTCATGAATTAATTATTAGCGTGGAATCCAGCGGAAATCTCGCAGTCGTGAGAACTCCACCCGGGGGAGCCCAGCTACTAGCCAGCTCTCTTGATCACTCTGGAATGAAAGAAATTATCGGAACTATTGCAGGTGATGACACAGTTTTAGTTGTTTCACGAAGCGCAACCGGTGGCAGCGCCTTAGCGCGTGAATTGCTGGTATTTGCTGGTAAACCAAAGGGTAAGAAAAGCCCTACGACAAAGAAGAGAAGGTAGAACGATGGCGCTCTGGGGTGGAAGATTTTCGGAAGAACCGGCTGATGCGGTATTTGCACTTTCGCGTAGCGTGCATTTCGATTGGCGATTAGCCCCTTATGACTTGCGTTCGTCTTTGGCGCACTTAGCTGTTCTAGAATCCTCACAATTGTTAACGGCAGATGTGGCGGCAAAAATCCGCAGAGCGCTGCAAGAGCTAATGAGTGAAGTTGCCGACGGAACCTTTACCTATAACGATACGGATGAAGATGTACATTCTGCCCTCGAGCGGGGCCTGAGTGAAAAACTAGGTGACATTGGTGGATCACTCCGCGCTGGACGTTCACGTAATGACCAAGTAGCCACCGATCTTCGTCTGTACGCCATTGATGCGATGCTAGCGACCAGCACAATGATTATTGCTCTACAGAGTGCTCTTATGGCCAAAGCTGCTGAGTATTCCAACGCACCATCGGTGGGCTTCACACATATGCAGCATGCTCAACCAGTTCTTTTCGGACATGAAATTGCAAAGCATGTTCATGCTTTCAATCGCGACTTGGATCGTATCGATGATTGGTTGAACCGTTCATCGGTAAGCCCATTGGGATCCGGCGCGTTATCAGGGTCATCTCTTCCGCTCTCACCTGAAGCAACGGCGACCGCCCTTGGTTTCAAACGTAGCGCCGGAAACAGTATCGACGGAGTATCTGATCGCGACTTTGTGGCAGAAGCTCTCTTTCTCATTTCGCTAGTCGGAGTGCATCTTTCCCGCATCGGAGAAGAGTGGTGTATTTGGGCAACAACTGAATTCGGATGGGCTGATGTTGCAGATGCATACTCGACCGGTTCATCGATTATGCCGCAGAAAAAAAATCCTGACGTTGCCGAACTGGCGCGCGGAAAAGCAGGACGTTTGATCGGAAATCTCACCGGAGTATTAGCAATGCTCAAAGGTCTCCCATTTGCCTACAATCGCGATCTGCAAGAAGATAAAGAGCCACTCTTTGATTCCTTTGACACGTTAGCTCTAGTCCTTCCTGCTGTGACAGGGATGGTGGCAACAACAGAATTTAATCGCGAGAAGATGGCCGCTGCGGCACCGGCGGGTTATTCTCTGGCAACAGAGATTGCTGACTTTTTAGTCCGTGCACATATTCCATTTGCGACAGCTCATGAAGTTGCCGGAAAGTGCGTTGCACGCGCAGAGGCACAGGGCAAAGAGTTACATGAGCTTTCAGATAGTGAATTCTTGGCAATTCATCCGCAACTTACACCGGAGATTAGAACTGTTCTCACCGTCGAGGGCGCGCTCACCTCGCGCACCACTTTTGGTGGGACCGCTCCATCGGCTCTGGCTCGACAACTAGTTATCCTTAAGAGCGAAGTCACCGCTTTTGAAGCGAATTTCTCCGCCAAGTCGGCCGCCTTTTCAGGCATGATGAGCGCATGAGCGCATTCCTCGACGATCTTCGCTGGCGCGGACTCATCGCACAGACCACCGATGAGAAGGCCCTTTCGGCTGCTCTAGCCAAGCCCATCACCTGTTACATCGGTTTCGATCCAACTGCGCCAAGCATCCACGTGGGAAATCTCGTAGTTCTGTTGGTTTTACGTCGATTTCAACTTGCGGGCCACCATCCAATCGCGCTCGTGGGTGGGGCGACTGGCTTAGTAGGGGACCCAAGCGGGCGTAATGAGGAGAGAACCCTTAATAGCAATGACATAGTCAAGCAATGGGTTGATCGCATTGCGGTACAGGTTTCCTCTGTTCTTGATTTTAACGCCGCAGAAAATCCAGCTCGCGTTGTGAATAATCTTGATTGGACGCAACCATTATCAGCTATTGAATTCCTGAGAGATGTTGGAAAGCACTTTAGCGTCAATCAAATGCTTTCAAAAGATTCGGTAGCCAACCGTCTTGAAGCAGGTATTTCATACACTGAATTTTCTTATCAAGTATTACAGGCCTTTGATTATCTTGAACTGTATAAGCGAAATAATTGCACGTTGCAGCTAGGGGGATCCGACCAATGGGGAAACATTGTTGCTGGGCTTGATTTAATCCGACGCGTTGAAGGTGGAAGCGCACACGCACTTACCATTCCGCTGCTCACCAAATCTGATGGAACTAAGTTTGGAAAGACTGCCGGTGGAAGCATCTGGCTAGATCCTGAGATGACATCCCCATACGCATTCTTCCAATATTGGCTAAACGCTGATGACAATGATGTAATTAATTTCCTCAAGGTTTTCTCATTTAAGTCTCGAGCAGAAATTGAAGAGATCGAAAAAGAACATAAAGAAAACCCCGGAGCACGCAACGCGCACCGTGCGCTGGCGCGAGAACTCACATCAATGATTCACGGAAGTGATACCGCAGTGCGTGTAGAAGAAGCGGCGCGTGCGCTCTTTGGGCAAGGCGACTTGTCGGCCTTGGATGAGAAGACTCTAGGGAGTGCCTTGAGTGAATTGCCTACCGTCGTGGTCTCAGCACATGAGGAAATCCCAACATGGGTGGACCTCTTGGCATCTGCCGGCGTGGTGGACTCCAAATCAGCAGCTCGGCGCATCGTCAAAGAAGGTGGCGCATATCTCAATAATGAGAAGATCGCTGGCGAGGATTTCAGGCTCGAAAAAAGCCACTTTTTATGCGGAAAATATGCAGTTTTGAGAAAAGGTAAGCGAGATCTCGCAGCGGTAGTGCTTCAGTAGTCTCTTCTGAAGCTCACAAAATAGCCACTTTTTACGCTCAAAAAGTGTAATTTTCGATGTTTTTCTAAGACCCAGTCCTGCCATTTCTTCGGCGGGTACCCGATTTGACCCCCGGACTAGCTCACCCCTATAGTTACGCTCCTTGCTGTGGAACGTACCCTTGGGAAGCTTGGGGGCCGTACAGCATTACTTCCTAACTTAGGCCTATCTAGCCGGTTTGACCGTGCCTAGCGCTATGCACTAAGTTTGGCAGTCTGCCCTGAAAAATAGGAGAGATCCTAGGACGCAGTGCGCATCCGTACCTTGAGAACTCAACAGCGTGCCATAAGTCAATGCCAGAGAATGGTTTACCTAGTCATGCAAATTTCTAGAGCCATTCTCTAAATAAATACTTCAATGAAGTATGTGCCATGCACCGTTAATTCAGGGCATGGACTACTCGTTGATTTCCTTTGGTAAAGACAAAATAAACGACAGTTTGTTTGTCACGTAAGCCAGAAAACTTTCTATGGAGAGTTTGATCCTGGCTCAGGACGAACGCTGGCGGCGTGCTTAACACATGCAAGTCGAGCGATGAAACTACTTCGGTAGTGAATTAGCGGCGAACGGGTGAGGAACACGTGAG
>CANLHC010000010.1 GCA_947490625.1 Candidatus Nanopelagicaceae bacterium | reverse complement strand
AGCCTACGCGGGCTATGGATATCTCGGCCAACCCAAGTAACCGATCACGCTCTGTGATCTCGGTCGATCCCGCGCTGGCTATCGGCGATGTGATGAATCTCTTGGCTCAAGCGTTAGCCGACCAGGGCTCGGCCCTAAATTTTACGGATGAATCTATTGAGAGCGTCGATAGCGATATCTGCCTTGTTGTTGCGACAACAGGTTCAACGGGTACAAGAAAATCTGTAGCGCTGAGCTCTGCAGCGCTCTTGGCATCTGCGCGTGCTTCACTTGAATTTCTACAAGCGCGTCCTGGGCAAACCTGGGCGCTTGTTCTGCCAATTCACCATATTGCTGGAATCAATGTCTTAATTCGCTCACTCGAGCTTGGAACAATTCCGGTTGATCTGCGAAACGCCGATAGCTATCCAACAACTGATTTCTCTGCAGTGGTCCCAACTCAGATTTATCGCGCACTTAATGGTGATGAAAAGTTATTGGCACATTTAAAGGCTGCACAATTTGTACTCGTCGGTGGTGCCAAACTTCACGATGATCTTCTCTTCCAGGCAATCAATGCTGGAATATCAATCCTCGCCACATATGGGATGAGCGAAACTTCAGGTGGGTGTATCTATGCAGGAACTCCACTCAATGGTGTTCAGGCAAGAATTTCAGATGCAGGTTTAATTGAAATCTCTGGACCTATCTTGGCCGCTGGCTATCTCAACAACGATGAACTCTGGAATCAGCACTATCGCGATGGTTGGTTTACGACATCAGATCTAGGAGAAATCAATAGCGATGGGACTGTAGATGTCTTGGGTCGCGCAGATGATGTCTTCATCTCTGGTGGAGAGAAAGTCTCACTCTCGTCAGTAAGCAAGAAACTAGAAGAGAGATATCCGCAGAACAATTGGTGCGCACTTGCTGTTGCTGATCTCAAATGGGGTCAACGACTTGTTGTAGCTGTTGCTGGCATGAATCCGCCTTCACACGAAGAGGTCGCAGCTTTGCTCGGAGATGCATTTGGTAATGCGGCAAAGCCAAAGCAATATCTCATTTTTGAAACTTTTCCACTTATTGGAATCGGTAAGATAGATCGAATTGCGCTAAGAAACCGAGCAGAGGATGAATTCCATGGCTAAGCCATCGATGAAAGTCTGGGTAACCGGAGCACGCATCCGAACCCTGCCTGCAGCAATTGCTCCAATTCTTGTTGCCAGCGCTCTGGCTGGATCAGATTTTCACCTTCTTCCCGCGTCACTGGCACTTCTTGTAAGCCTTAGCCTGCAAGTGGGTGTGAATTATGCAAATGATTACTCCGATGGTGTGCGCGGCAGTGATGACAATCGCGTCGGTCCAGTGCGAATTACTGCAGGCGGTTTAGCTTCACCTGCATCGGTTAAACGAGCCGCCTTTATCTCTTTCTTTATCGCATCCGTTGCAGGTCTTGCGCTCTCAGCGATGAGTTCATGGTGGTTAATCGCAGTTGGAGTCTTCTCTGTTGCAGCAGCTTGGGGATATACAGGCGGCAAGAATCCTTACGGCTATATGGGGCTCGGTGAAGTATTTGTCTTTATCTTCTTCGGTCTCGTGGCAACAGTTGGAACATTTTATGTGCAGGTGGAAAAAATCACAGGACAGGCAATTCTGGCTGGAACAATTGTTGGTTTCTTAGCGTGTGCAATCCTGGTCGTGAATAACATTCGCGATCGCGCGTTAGATTCTGAAGTCGGTAAGAAAACTTTGGCGGTACGACTTGGGGATCAGCGGTCCCGACTTCTTTATAGCGTGCTGATTGTCAGTCCCTTCCTTTTAACCGCTGGCTTCGGCACTCCCTGGACGTTGCTGACCTTGCTTACGCTTCCGCGAGTGATTTCAATCCTGCGCACCCTCTGGACTGGGGCCCTGGGGCGTACTTTGATCCCGGTCCTTGCAAAGACTGGTGAACTGCAGATTCTCTTCTGCTTGACCCTATCTCTCGCACTGATTCTGCAACGGCTAGTATAAGTTCATGGTTAAAGGCCTGATTTTCCTTACGATTGCACTAGCTGCACTTCAGCTCTATGCATTTGTTGATTGTGCAATGCGCGATGATTCTCTGATTAAGCGACTGCCTAAATGGGGATGGCTTCTTATCATTTTCTTTCTTCAAGCATTTGGAGCGATCGCATACTTTATCGCTGGTAGAAAACCTAAAGGCGGTGGTGGAAAGAAGCAGGGTCCACAGCGCCGAATTCTTCCGCCAGATGATGATCCAGATTTCTTACGCAAACTCTAAATTTTAAAGACCTGAGTAGGTGTGCTTTCCAGTTCCCCATACATTTACATAGACATAGTTAAATAAAAATGTAGATCCCGCAAAGAGACAGAGCCACGCTGCGCGGCGCCCCTTCCATCCGATGGTGACGCGGGCGTGTAAATATGCCGCGTAGGCAACCCAGGTAATAAATGCCCACGTCTCTTTTGGATCCCATCCCCAATAACGTCCCCATGCACTTTCAGCCCAAATCGCGCCTGCAATAACGGAGAAGGTCCAGAGTGGAAAGACAAATGCAACAAGACGATATGAAAGTTGATCAAGAACTTCAAGGGCAGGAAGTCGAGTTGCCCATGCAGGTCGCCCCGCACCTCTCTCGCGCGAATCCAAGTAGAGATATGCACCAGCGATCACATTAGATAACAAAAAGACTCCGCCAGAAATAATCGCAGCAACGACGTGAATAACCAGCCAGGTAGATTTAAGGGCAGGGACAAGTGGTGCGCTGTCACGGTAGAGCAGAGTGATTGCAGTACCTAGCGTGAGTAGCGCCGCGAGAGAGATAAAGAGGCCAAGCCATCGCAAGTCATGTTTTCTTAGCGCTACTAAATATGCGCCGGTAAATGCCAGTGCGCCAGTAATTGAGAATTCGTACATGTTGCCCCAAGGGACGTGGCCGTTAGAAAGTCCACGTGCAATGACGCCGATAAGAAGTAGGAGGAAAGCCAAAATCATCAACGAAGTTCCGATGCGAGCAGCTTTCTCCGCCTTGCTGTAATCCATCTTCTGCTGATCAGCACCTCCGGCGGGCACTTTCACCGCCCATGCGGTCTCAAAGGCATGGACTAAAAATGAGAGAGCGAAGACACCCATCGCGCTGTAAACAAAGTTATTGGAGAGATAAGCCCATGTTGTCTGCGTCATTTCTCTCCCTTTACACATCGTACAAAGTTTTCTAATTGCAGATCGAGTGCAGCCGAATTGTTCTTAGCTAAACCAGCGATCTCAACCTGACCATCTGTACGAATACGAATCCAGATTCGTCTACGGAAACCGAAGAGTGAAGCAAGCAATCCTGCTAGCGCAAGAATACCGCCGATAAGCGAATAGCTCTTCCCAGGATCGCGTACAACGGCAAGGTTGATCCATGGTTCTACTTTTTCAAAAGTGATACTTCCCCCTGTGAAATCAAATCGCTCGCCAGGTGCCAATGAATCTAAGGCGATCCGTGTCATTTCCGTTGTATCAATTGTGTAAATCGATTGCGGCACACCAGTATCGAGACCTAGATCACCTTCCCAAATCGAAAAGAGCAATCGGGGCTTGAGCAGTTCTGGATAGACCGAAACTGCGCCAGCTTGGGGGTCTCGTTGATATGTGGGCACGAAAGAAGAAACAAATCCTAGTTGTGGGGATGCCTCAGGAACCTTGATCGAACCAATAGAACGTAAGTTGGAATCTTGTGGCAAGAACGTTACTGGGCCTTGAAAGTTAACGTTTCCAACTTCATCGCGGACTGTAACAACTGGGGCATATCCATTTGCCTGCAAATACACGCGAGATGAGCCAAAGGTAAGTGGGCTATTTACCTTGATTACTCCTTCCTCAAGATTTCCTGCCTCATCTTCAGTCGTGACGTATGCAGAGTAATCCAAAGGGGTATTTGTGATGGGGTCGTACTTGGCGACGAACGAGTTAAGCCGAACTGAGAAAGTATTGAGTGACTTTTCATTAGTGAGTTTTCCATAGTTCAGTGAGTCATAACTCGTTGCAAGATTAATAAATCTCTCACCTGTAACGATAATCGCATCGCCTCTCATGCCAAATAGAGAGCCAATACTCACTCCGACCAAAATGAGAATAAGGGAGAGATGAAAGAGTAAGTTTCCGGATTCGCGGAAATAACCTTTCTCGGCAGAAATTGATCCCGCTTGTACTCTGACTCGGAAATGATTCTTCTTAAAGAATTCATGGGCACGCGCGAGCTCGTCACCGTTACCTTTAACGAGGGTGTAACCCTGTAATTTCTCTAAATTCTTTGGTGTTACCGGTGGCTTTGCGCGAACAAGTTTGAGATGTTCAAATGTCCGAGGCAAGACGCACCCAATGAGTGAGATAAAGAGCAAGATATAAATCGCACTAAACCATGGAGCAGAGAAGACATCAAAGCCACTTAATCGGTCAATCCACTTTGCCAGCGTTGGATCATTTGCGAAGTACTCTCGTACCGCCATCGGATTCTGATTACGTTGCGGTAAAAGCGATCCTGGAATCGAGGCGATCGCTAATAGCATGAGCAAGATCAGCGCTGTACGCATACTTGTTAGCTGTCGCCAGGCAAAGCGGGCTAAGCCCAGCGCTCCGATTTCTGGAAGGTCAACTTCTCTTTCGTTCTTCATTAGATCACCGGCGTAAATTCGCTAATTGAAGAACGGAGATCAATCATCAGGGAGTTCCAGATTCCAGTTACTTGTAACAGTCCGATGATAATTAAAAGGACTCCACCAATGATTGAAATTACTCGTCCATGGCGTGTGAGAAATTTACGTAACTTCTCTGATTTATCGAAGAAGAGTCCCGTTGCAATAAATGGAAGCCCCAAGCCAATGCAGTAACCCAAAGAGAGTATTGCGCCACGGAACGCGCTCGACTCGGTGAAGGCGAGCGTTTGAACGGTGGCAAGAGCTGGGCCGATACATGGCGTCCAACCGATACCGAAAAGGAAGCCCAGTACAGGTGCACCAATGAGTCCACCTGTTGTTGAAATGCGCGGACGTAACGTTGGCATCATTGGAAACGCACCAGCGAAAATCAACCCAAGAATAATTGTGAATACGCCAAGGATTCGCGTGATGATCTCCTCGTTCGCAGAGATTTGCGCACCCGCGCTCCCGAATAGAAGTCCATATGAGATAAAGAGGGCTGAAAAACCAAAGACAAAGAGAACTGAACCGAGAAAGATTCTTCCTCGTGCTTGTGAGTATCCCGCTGCAAATGAGAGATATCCGGGCACCAGTGGCAACACGCAGGGAGAGACAAATGAGATCAGACCTGCGAGTATTGAAAGAGGGATGGCAAAGAGGAGAAAGCCATCAAAGAGATTATTGACAAAGAAATCGGTCATTTACCTTGCACCTTTTCAATCAGCGCACTGAGCGAACCAATTGTGACAACACCTGAAACGCGGGCTGCAACATAGCCTTTACTATCAATAACAATTGTTGAAGGTATGGCATTTGCGGGAAGTGAACCTTTAAAGCCTACAAGTAGCGCATCATCAATCAGAGTTGGGTAAGTGATTTTTTTCGTTCGTACAAAAGCTTCAGCATTGACCAGGTTATCTCGGGTAAGAATTCCAACAAAAGCTACATCAGGATATTTCTCGGAGACGGCTACAAGTGCCGGTGCTTCTGCTCGACAAGGTGAACACCACGAAGCCCAGACGTTGACCACAGCTACGGTTCCTGGTGCAAGTGTGTAATTAACACCAGTGAGAGTCATTCCACTTAAGGCTGGTGCTTTCAGGCGCGAGCCTTCCTTAATAAATGTTTGCGCACCGCTGCCAACGACAAAACTCTCTTCAGCAGTTGAAGTTCCACCACCAGAGCAACCAGAAAAGAGCAAGAGTCCTGCAACGAGAAGAAGTGTGGAGATTTTTCTATGCATTATTTCTTCTCAGGCAGGAGGTGTGCAGCAGGTTCGCTATAGGAAGTACCTTCTATTTCACCGTTGTTATCAAAATGAATACTTGTTACTGATGCCAAAGTGCATTCACGTTTACGCGGATCGTGAAGCAGGCGTCGACCTTCGACCGCGCTTCGCAAAATCCAAATCGGTAACTGGTGCGAAACACAGATTGCATCTTTTGTACCCGCTGCTTTCTGTGCTGCAAAAATCGCAGCAAGCATGCGGTTGATCTGCTCAACGTAGGGTTCTCCCCATGATGGCTTCCATGGATTCCACAGATGCCTCCACGCAGATGGATGGCGCAGAACGCCATCACCGATTCCAAAAGGTTTCCCCTCAAAAATATTTGCAGCTTCAATTAAACGCTCATCGGTTGTAATGGAGAGTGTGGTTGCAGCAGCGATCGGTGCGGCAGTTTCTTGTGCACGTTGAAGAGGCGATACGTGTAGTGCGCCGACATCAATTGTTGTAGACCATTTACCCAATACCGCTGCCATCTCTTGGCCACGATCTGAAAGCCTCCAACCAGGTTGGCGACCATAGAGAATTTTCTCTGGGTTGTGGACCTCTCCATGGCGGATCACGTGGACGCTATTGCTCATGGACCTAACTATAAAGGTGTCTGGCTATAAAGGCCTTTGTGATCTACTTCGCTATGGTTAGGCCATGGCAGTCGAAGCGAAGAGGGCTGCGTTCTTTGATGTAGATAACACTCTGATCCGTGGTTCTACTATCTATTTCCTGGGCCGCGGGATGTACCACCGTGGGTATTTCACAAAGTCTGATATCTCACGCTTTGTTTTAGCCAATTTACGCTTTCGTTTGACCGGTACCGAAAAGCGGGAAGAGATCGAAAAGTTTCAAAATGCCGCAACAAGTTTCATTGGTGGACATAATGTCCAAGACATCCAACATCTTGCTCAAGAAATCTACGACGAATATGTATCTCCGGCACTCTGGTCGGGCACTATTGAAATTGCCCAGAAACATTTATCTGAAGACGTTGAAGTGTGGCTGGTCACAGCTGCACCTGAAGATATGGCAACTCTCATTGCAAAACGTCTGGGTTTTACCGGTGCGCTCGGTAGCAAAGCTGCAATCAAAGATGGCATTTACACCGGTGAGATGAATGGACCACTTCTCCATGGTCGCGAGAAAGCAATTGCAGTGAAAAAGATTGCAGCCGAACGTGGTTTCGATCTTTCACAGTGCTTCGCTTATTCAGATAGCCATAACGATATTCCGCTGCTTGAAACCGTGGGCCAACCTTCAACAATCAATCCGGATGCAAAGTTACGCATTTGGGCAACTCGAGAGCGTTGGCCAATTCATGACTTTCGCCGGGCTCGAAAAATCAACCGCTTTCTTGGGCCAGCTATTTCCCGCCTTGCATCAATCGGAGCCTTGATTAAGCCCCGCGGTCATCGCCGCTAACTCTTGATGTAACAGATTTACCCTTTCTGCATTAATGTAGGCAGGTTATGGAAATTCGTTCATTCGCCGATTACCTGCGTGGGTTAGATGATGCTGCCCTTTTACGCCTCTTTACTCATCGCGCGGATTTAATTTCCCCAGTACCGCCAGATATGGCCAGCCTTGCTGTGCGCGCATCTTCTGCCCCATCGCTTGCTCGTGCAATTGATTCGTTGAACGCCTGGCAGTTTCAAGTTCTCGAAGCGTGCGCTGTCGCCAGTGAACCCTTTACAGAAAAGATCGTTGCAGCTCTTACTGATAAGCCTGCAATCTTTGTTATACCGGGCTTGATCGAACGTGGGCTGATTTATCCGGCAGATGATGGATTAAGGATGCCAACAACTCTCCGTGAATTACTTGGTAATGAAGTTGCCCAGCTTGGCCCTCATTCAATGGCGAAACTCAACCTTAAGAAATTAACTGACGCACCGCCAAGTGCGAAGAAAATTCTCGAGGCGATGGCGTGGGGTCCTCCTCGTGGCACCGTTACAGATATCAAAAAACCTGGTGCGGGAGTTCAGTGGTGCCTGGAAGAAGGTTTCCTTATTCCATATAGCCAAACAATAGTTGTCATGCCTCGTGAGGTTGCAATTGCACTGCGAGGCGGAAAAGTACATAAGGAACAAAGGGTTAATTCCCCAGAGGCGTCTTACGCATTTACCGCCAAAGATAGAAAAAATATCAATAGTGCAGCGATCGCTAACGTCACGACCTTCCTGCGTTGGGTGGAAGAAGTTCTTAATTTTTGGGCCCAAGATCCTCCGACGGCTCTTCGCTCAGGGGGTCTAGGAGTTCGCGATCTCAAAGCGCTAGCGCTACATATTGGTGTTGATGAAAGTTGCGCCGCTTTCGTTGCAGAACTTTGCTACATCAGCGCTCTGCTGACAATCGATCCAGATGATCGAATCTTGCCAACGACTAATTTTGATATTTGGCTCACACAACGACCATCTGATAAATGGCTGACACTTACATCTGCCTGGCTCTCGACTTCTCGCGTGAGTGGACTAGTGGGCAACGAAGATTCAAAGAACGTTGCTCCTTTAGGACCCGAACTTGATCGCGTAAATGCCGCATCGGTGCGATCTCTTGTCCTATCCCTTCTACGAGATCATCGCGAGGGCGCAATTACTCCAGATTCAATGGTTGCAATTGCATCGTGGCACCGCCCATCAAAACGTATCGGTGGAATTCATCCATCTCACATTCTCTTTACCCTGCGTGAAAGTGAATGGTTAGGAGTAACTGGGCAGGGTGTGATCTCTGACTACGGTCTGGCACTAATTGAGCAGAGCTCACTTGAGCAGATAGATAGCGATCTACCTGAAGATGTTGATCACATTCTCATCCAAAGTGATAACACTGCAATAGCTCCGGGGCCACTGGCACAAGAGGTTGCACAAGAGATGGCGCTACTGGCAGATGTTGAATCCAGAGGCGGCGCGACAGTCTTTAGATTTACTGATTCCACAATTCGTAGAGCTCTCGACCACGGAAAAACGGGCGATGAGATTACGAAGTTTCTTAAGGCAACGTCAAAAACCCCAATGCCACAGCCACTCGAGTATTTGATTGCCGATGTTGCAAAAAAGCATGGAAAGCTACGCGTTGGTTCGACTACATCATTTATTCGCTGTGAAGATCAATCAGTAATCGTTGCGATCCTCAGCGACAAAAAACTCGATGGTATGGGATTTAGAAAAATTGCCGCTGAGGTATTAATCAGCGATTTAGAAGTTGATGATGCGGTAAATGTCCTGCGAAATGCCGGCTATCTTCCTGCAGTTGAAGATTCAAAAGGAATTCTATTAAGTGGTGCTCGGATTATGCGTTCGCAGAGTAAAGCCAGACCTCCACGTATCGTCGGTGAAATTGATACACCGACAGATATTGTCTTAGAAGGTGCAGTGCGTGTACTACGTACCGGTGAAAAATCCAGCCATCGTCAAAGCACTCTGCGCAATATTTCTTCCTCGGCACTGGGCGAACTGCCACGAACAACCGCAAATGAAACCCTGGAACTTCTCTCTCATCACCTCACGCATTCGGCCGATAAATCTCTATCGATTGGATATGCCGATAACAATGGCCTTATTTCACACCGCATCATCGATCCACTCAAACTCTCGGCCGGCACACTTCTTGCCCGAGATCATGCAACTGGTGAGATCACCACCTTTAGAATTGCTCGAATTACGGGGGTAGCATCGCTATGACAAGCCAGAACTCAGCCGAATACGGCAGACTTACACCTATGTTGGCAGCCCTAGAAGCACTGGTGCGATGTGAATCTCCTACCGAAGATCTTGATGCCTGCCGCAACGTTGTCCGACTTGCTAGCGATATTGCAACTCGCGTACTTGGAACACCTGCTGAGATTAGAGAAGTTGAAGGGCGCCCTGTCTTCTGGTGGGGATCTCCTGAACCAGAAGTAATTCTCTTGGGACATCTCGACACCGTCTGGCCACATGGTTCATACCAACCGTTGTGGGAAGTAAATGGTGATGTTGTACGCGGTCCCGGCGTCTTTGATATGAAAGCTGGATTCTTGCAAGGACTCTATGCCCTCAAAGGCATCGAAGGTCCGGTTGCTCTCATCGCAACTACCGATGAAGAAACTGGAAGCCATACATCTCGCAAACTTATTCAAGATCTATCTGCGCGTGCCAAGGCGGTACTCGTTTTAGAAGCATCCCTTGATGGCAAGGTAAAGACGGGACGTAAAGGAACTTCGATGTATCAGGTTCATGTCCACGGGCTGGCTTCACATGCAGGCTTAGAACCTGAAAAGGGAGTCAATGCAACAACTGAAATTGCTCATGTAGTTCTTAAAGTTTCTCAACTTGAAAATACAGAACATGGGACAACAGTTGTGCCGACTGTTCTTCGATCAGGAACCACAACAAATACAGTTCCAGATCATGCGATTCTTGATATTGATATTCGATCTTTTGCCATGTCAGAGCTCGAGCGAGTCGATGCGGCAATCAAGGCGCTCACTGCAGAAAATCCAAAGATCAGAATTGAGATAACGGGCGGGATTAATCGACCACCGCTACAAGAGCACTCCACCGCAGCCCTGTACGAGCGTGCTGAGAAAGTTGCGGCATCGATAGGAATGCCACCACTTGGTAGCGCCAAAGTTGGCGGTGCAAGTGATGGAAACTTCGCCGCAGCCGCTGGTGCGCCGGTTCTTGATGGCCTTGGCGCTGTCGGCGGTGGTGCACATGCACCTTCCGAATGGTTAAGTGCAAAAACTCTTGAACCACGCACAGAATTCCTCCACGCATTTATTGTGGATCTTCTTAAATGAGTAACGGCCCACTCATTGTTCAAAGCGATAAGACACTTCTCTTAGATATTGATCACCCAGATTCGGTGGAATGCCGTCGAGCAATCGCACCTTTTGCAGAGTTAGAGCGATCACCAGAACATATCCATACCTATCGCCTCACCAATTTAGGGTTATGGAACGCCCGAGCTGCCGGACATGATGCGGAATTAGTGATCGATACGCTCATCAAATATTCTCGCTACGCGGTTCCGCACTCAATTCTTATCGATGTTGCAGAGACCATGTCCCGATATGGTCGCCTACGCCTTGAAGCAGATCCGATTCATGGCCTCATTCTGGTCACGACAGATTCAGCAGTTTTAGAAGAAGTAATTCGGGCGAAGAAAATTGCGCCGCTACTTGGCCCACGCATCGATAAAGAGACCATCGCTGTGCACCCAAGCCAACGCGGTGCAATTAAACAATCATTACTTCGTCTGGGCTGGCCGGCGGAAGATTTTGCAGGCTATGTCGATGGTCAGGCACACGAGATCGCCCTGAAAGAAGATGGCTGGAAGATTCGCCCCTATCAAGAACTAGCAGCAGAAGGTTTCTGGCACGGTGGCTCCGGCGTTGTAGTACTTCCTTGCGGGGCTGGAAAAACAATTGTGGGCGCTGCAGCTATGGCACATGCAAAGGCAACAACGTTGATTTTGGTAACAAATACTGTTGCAGCACGTCAGTGGCGCGATGAATTGCTTCGTCGAACAACGCTGAATGAAGATGAGATTGGCGAATATTCAGGTGCGAAGAAAGAGATTCGTCCCGTCACTATCGCTACCTATCAAGTGATGACAAAGAAGAAGAATGGTGTGTACGCACACCTTGATCTCTTTGATACTCACGACTGGGGCTTGATCATCTATGACGAAGTGCACCTACTACCTGCACCGATCTTTAGGTTTACCGCCGATATTCAGTCACGCCGACGCCTTGGATTAACCGCCACCTTGGTTCGCGAAGATGGAATGGAAGGTGAGGTCTTCTCACTTATCGGCCCTAAGCGCTTTGATGTGCCGTGGAAAGAGATTGAATCTCAAGGCTATATCGCGCCTGCTGAATGTATTGAAGTTCGAGTTAATCTCTCTGAGTCAGAGCGACTTCTCTATGCAACAGCTGAACCAGAAGAGAAATACCGATACTGCTCAACCACAAAAACAAAAAGTGACGTTGTGCAAGAGTTGGTGGCATATCACGCTAACGAGCAAATCTTAGTAATTGGTCAATACATCACTCAGCTAGATGAACTCTCTGAAACTCTTGGTGTTCCACTCATTAAAGGTGATACCCCGGTGAAAGAGCGCGAGCGACTCTTTGCAGCATTTCGAACCGGAGAGATCACCTGTCTAGTTGTCTCAAAGGTTGCAAATTTCTCGATCGATCTCCCCGATGCCACAATTGCTATTCAAGTATCAGGTGCATTTGGTTCACGCCAAGAAGAGGCGCAGCGTCTCGGGCGAATTCTTAGACCAAAGGCAGATGGCAGAGGAGCTATTTTCTACTCGGTTGTTTCACGCGATACTGTCGATCAAGATTTTGCCGCGAACCGCCAACGTTTCTTGGCAGAGCAAGGTTATGCCTATCGAATTATTGATGCTGACGATGTTTTTCAAGGGAAGATCTAAATCGCTCTGAATCTACTTTGTAGAAATCGTGGTGTGTTCCATCAATATGAATTACCGGAATCTGATCGCTGTAGAGATTGATTAGCTCTTGATTCCCTTCGATGTAGATAATCTCGATTTCGAAATCTAACTCTTTGCTCAGTGGCGTGAGGGTCTCCACCGCGACTTCACATAAATGACAGCCATGGCGCGAATAAACGCTCACTCGAGTCATTTCTTCTTTTCTTTGAAAATTCGTGCGGAGAGTTCTTCGACAACTAACTTTGCATCGCCTTTTGCACGCGCAGCGTTCGATTCGGCGTTCTTGAGAATTGTTTCTACGCTCGTAGTAGTCACAGTGCCAACAAGTGGACCATAGCTTTTTGCGAAAAGGGTGTGAGCGATCGCTCCTACAGCCTTCGCTAAATCACTTCGTGCCTCATCGAGGGTAACTTCTCGACCATTTCCAGAAATACTAAATTCAGTAAGTGGCGCTCTCTCATTGCGAATACGGTCAAAGACGTCTTGACCAGTTTTGCGGTTGGATTGGGGGGCCATATTCGTATTCTTACATCCTGATAGATTTAGCGCCATGCGAGCCGGCAAATCCTTCACGACAAGGATTGCCCTGCTTATTTTGGCCTTGTTGGCCACACTTACTCCTTCAGCTTCGGCTCAGTCCCTGTACAGATTCGCACCTGCCACACAATGGGGATACACCTTTGCTGGCACCGCCACTTCTGCAACGCCACAATCCCCTGCAAAAAGTGGAAATCTCGAAAAGAAATCTTCGATCGAAGTGAATTACTCAAATTTTCCAGATTGGGCAAGACAAGAACTTCAATTTGCTGTCGATGTGTGGTCTGCAAATTTTGCATCGAAGGTAACAATTACCATCGATGCAACGTGGAGTAACTCTCAGTCCGTTGCAGTATTAGGAAGTGCTCGACCTGGCGGTTACTTTGCAGGATTTTCTGGAGCGCCTGATTCAAGTCTTTGGTATCCATCTGCGCTAGCAAATGCGCTAGCTGGTAAAGATCTTGATCTCCGAAATTCAGAGATGGTCATTAATGTAAATGCTCGAGCTGCATGGAATCGTCGCGGAGATAGCGCACCGACAAATCGTGAGTACGATCTGCAATCGGTATTTCTCCACGAGATGGCGCACGGCCTCGGTTTTCTCTCTAATGATACCTACGACCCAATCCTTGGTTTTGGTTCGATAGAACAACCAACTCCTTATGATGCATTTGCACAGACCGCAGATGGAAGAAGGCTTGCTGATTTACCTTCGCCATCTCTTGAGCTAGGAAGAGCGCTGCGCTCTCCACTTTACTGGGCCGGAGCAAAGGGAATCGCGGCCAATAAAGGTGTGAAGCCTCTGCTCTATTCGCCAGAAAACTATGTAGATGGTTCATCAGTAAGTCATCTTGATGAGAAGACTTTTTCAAATAGCGGACTTGATGCAGTCATGACACCAGAGCTTGATGCAGGGGAAATTTTTCACGATCCAGGACCGCTGCTATTGGCAATGATGGAGGACATGCGCAGCAAACCTCCTGTTGGTGTTGCAGTTGAGCTACCCACTACTGTGCGCAATGCTCAAGCGGTGATTGCAGATGGCGCTGCGATCGTAAAGTGGGATCCACCTGCAAATCTACGTACCGCGCAAGTGACCGCCTACACCGTTCGAAATGTCAGAACAGGTGCTGAAAAGAGCAGCCCAACAAGCCCGGTGGTCATGGGTGGCTTGCGAAATGGAACTACTCATACATTCACCATCACTGCCAGTAACTCTCTTGGCTCATCGCCCATTGTCACAACCGATCCAGTAACTCCACAAGCGGCATGGAAATCGACAACTATCGTTGACCCAAATGTTGAACCAACTCACATTGCAACAACTACCTTTAACAAGAGGCCAGTCATTGTCTATTCCAATGGAGTCAATGGGGTTTTGAAAATGGCGATATGGAATGGCTTGACGTGGAGAAAAACAACCATTGATGGAGCAGGCGGAACCAACCGAACACCGAATGAGATTACGAGTCCGATCTCTCTCTGTATTAGTGGTACTGGTACAAAACAACAATTACATTTGTTCTACGCAGATGGTAAAGATAAAGACCTTCGCCATGCGACTTATGATGGAACTAAGGTCAGCGTAGAAATCATCGATGGCAATGGACAGTCAGTAAATAACTATGAAGATAGAAACCGAGTGCGTACCGCAAGCGATGTCAGTGTCTCAAACGCTTGTGTTGTTACCCCGTCTGGCATTCAAGTTTTCTATCGTGACGAGTCCCAAGGAATTTTGATTGGAGCCTACAAACTCACGGGTGCCACCAAGTGGGTCTACGAACTCGTAGATGGTGATCGCAAGACCGATGGTCGCACCACTGGCGATGTTGGATTCCATCTCGCTGCAGGTTACGACGGCAAGAAGACCTACGTCCTCTATGACTCAGTTCTTGTCCTGAACCAGAAGAAAGAGGCAACATCTGGCGCCATTCGATTGGCTACTCGATCAACACTTGATCCAAGTAAGTGGGTTTTTCAAACCCTGGATGAGTCTGGCGAAACCTTAGCGATGACGGGATATGACGTCGCTCTTTCAGTAACGCCAAAGCGCACCTTTGCGCTGTGGCTTGGAACGTCTGAGATCCCAAAACCAACACAATTGCGTTCAGCAGTATTGGGTGGGCAAATAGATATTCAAACGTTTAATACCTCAAAGTTTGGAACGCCTAACCGCTGGCTGCGTACCAACGGTACTTCAGCCCTCTTTAACTGTGAAGATCGCCTCTGCGTTATCGATTTTGCAAGTAAAAAAGTTTCTCTGGTTACTCGAAATAGCGCCAGTAATGGAATTAGCGGTAGATGGATCACTGTCGATGGAAAGGCAGCCGTAGCTGCCCACATTGATGGCAGTCTCGCACTTGCTAGACCTTAACCTTTATAAATTCCAGAGCCGCTTACGATTATCAATCCCACACCGCTCACATGTGACATTGCGCGTACTGACTTCACTTGACTTGCTTTCAAAGCTTGGGTGATTACCCCTTTTGCATCAAAACGAAGTACTAGTGA
>CANLHC010000009.1 GCA_947490625.1 Candidatus Nanopelagicaceae bacterium | reverse complement strand
TGCCTCCAGTATTTGCGAATTCAAGACCGACTGCAGGGCGACCCAGCGTTGCCCGCGCGATAAGTGTGACCATGAGTCCACCAAATCCAACTGCGGCGACAATGGCAATCCAGCGCAAGCCTGTAATCGTTTCAATAAGAGAATCCGATGCATCAACACCGACCAACATCAAAATAAAGAGGAAGAGCATCATCACTGCACCTGTGTAGACAACAATCTGAACTACACCGAGGAATACGGCGCCTTGTGCGATAAAGAAGATTGCCAAAGTAACCATGACAAGTGCGAGCAAGATTGCAGAGTGCACTGCCTTTTTCACAACCAACATTCCAAGTGCTGCAAGCACTGAAAGTGGGGCAAGTACCCAGAACATGAGAGTCTCTGGCGTTGCAATTTCCAACATTGTTATTGCTTCCCTTCTTGGGAAGGGTGAGCTGTAGTCACATCGCCGTTGTAATAATTTGTGTCATTCATCCCTGGATACATTGGATGAGGTGGTTGCAACATTCCTGCACGCAATGGAGCAAGAAGATCTTCCTTCTCAAAGATCAATTTTTCGCGAGAAGAGTCTGCGAGTTCATACTCATTTGTCATAGTCAAAGCACGAGTTGGGCACGCTTCGATGCAGAGACCGCAGAAAACACAACGAAGATAATTGATCTGATAGACCTTGCCATAACGCTCACCCGGTGACATCTGATTATCCGGAGTGTTATCTGCGCCTTCGACAAAGATTGCATCGGCCGGGCAAGCCCACGCACATAGTTCGCACCCGATGCATTTTTCTAAACCATCAGGGTGACGATTAAGTTGATGGCGACCGTGAAAACGTTCTTCAGTTGGCGCTTTTACATCTGGATATGCAACGGTGAGATTCTTCTTAAACATTGAACGGAATGTGACCCAGAATCCTCGCGCTTGCTTTGCAAGAGGTGCTGGTCCTGGTTGGTTAACCTCAACGAAAGAGACATCGTCAACATTGTGGGCGATACCGCTCTTCTTTGGCTCGATTGAATTACTCATGAGCGCCTCCTGACTTTGCTGAAACGTTGAGTGAAGAAACTCCAGGAAGGGAAGGAACTGGGAAATCTGGAGCAGAACCCTCTGGAAGATCTCCTTGTGACTTCGCCTTGCTTCGTTCGTAGAGTGATGAAACAGTTAACGCAATAAGAACTAGTCCGAGTGCGAAAGCCATAATCACTGTGCGAGATGCACCCTGCTGCTGAATTACACGAAGAGTTGCGACAGTTAAAATCCAGATGAGGGAGGTAGGAATTAATACTTTCCAACCAAACTTCATAAATTGGTCATAGCGAAGTCGTGGCAGAGATGCACGAAGCCACATAAAGATAAAGAAGAAGATATTTACCTTGAGGAAGAACCAGACGATGGTGAACCATCCGCCGAGCCAACCTTCAGTAAAGCCAAGTCCTGGAGGTGCGTGATATCCACCCAAGAAGAGAGTTGTTGCAAGTGCTGAGACAGCAACGATATTTACATATTCGGCCAAGAAGAAGAGTGCGAATTTAAGTGATGAATACTCTGTGTGGAAGCCGCCTACGAGCTCACCTTCAGCTTCAGCTAGATCAAACGGTGCACGGTTAGTTTCACCAACCATAGAAATTACAAAGATCACAAATGATGGAAAGAGAACTACTGCATTCCAATAGTTTGAATGCTGGGAAGAGATGATTTCTGAGGTCGACATAGATCCGGCATAGATAAAGACTGCAACAAGAGAAAGTCCCATAGCGATTTCATAGGAAATTACCTGTGCGCTCGAGCGCAATCCGCCTAACAATGGATAGGTAGAACCAGAAGACCAGCCAGCAAGAACGACGCCATAAACGCCGATTGATGTAACAGCGAGAATATAGAGAACACCAACAGAGAGATCTGTCAGTTGCATTGCAGTCTCTTGCCCAAAGAGATTGACTTTTCCGGTCATTGGAATCACTGCAAAAGACATGAAGCACATAGAAGCGGCAATGATTGGCGCTGCGATAAATACGACCTTATCTGCTGCTGCCGGAATAATGTCTTCCTTGAGTGCCAGCTTTACGCCATCTGCTAAAGATTGAATAAGGCCGAATGGTCCAACACGGTTTGGACCAGTACGAAGCTGCATCTTTGCTAGGACTCGGCGTTCAGTCCAGACAGCCAGCAAGGTAGAGACAACGCAAATAATAAAGACAAGTAGCGCCTTTACTACGATGAGCCAACCTGGATCTTGGCTTATGAGCTCTGCATTTGTCATGCTTTCACCACCGTTACTAGTTCACCATGGACAGCTTCAAGAGTCTGCAATGGATTCGAGCCAATTGAATTACGTGGAAGCCAGACTGCATCATCATGAATCTCTTCAACGAGAGCTGGCAAAGTAATACTTCCTTGTGCATTTGAGATGCGTAGGTGATCTCCTGTTGCAACGCCAATTTTCTGCGCGCGTGATGGTGAGATCACGGCAAGTGTTGGTCTACGTGTTCCCGCTAAATTATCTTCTCCGATTTGGAGTGATCCTTCATCGAGTAGGCGACGCCACGAAGTAATAATCGCTTGATCTCCTGAAACACTGACTGGGGTTCCTGGTTGTACAGCAACGTGTGATGCGCGTGCACCTTCCCACTTTCCAAGTTGGGCAAATTCTCTCGCCGCCGCTGTTACGGTTCCGAGCATGATTGATTGACCCATCGCATCTGCTAATACTGAAAGTATGCGAACATCACTTCGGTTTAACGAATCAGCAACTGCTGCTGCAAATGCACGTGGGCGACCTTCCCAGTTGATATAGCTACCGTACTTTTCAGTTACTGCTGCAACTGGAAGTACTACATCTGCTAATTCAGTCACTGATGAATGTGCGATTTCTAGTGAGACAACAAATGCTTTCTTGAAGGCTTCTTTTGCCTGCGCGCTCTGTGGCATATCTGCAAGATCTACGCCGCCAACAACAAGTGCATCAAGATCATTGCTGTGAACAGCATCAATCATTGCGCGAACGCTGCGACCAGGAAGTGAAGGAACTGTGCTGACACCCCATGCAGCTGCGATATCAACTCGCGCTGCAGAATCTGAAACTGGGCGGCCGCCTGGAAGAAGCTGGCTAAATGCGCCAGCTTCAAGTGCGCCTCGTTCGCCAGCGCGACGTGGGATCCACGCAATCTTTGCACCTGTCTTTTCAGCGAGCGTGCGTGCGGCAGAGAGTAATCCGGCGCTCTCTGATGCGCGTTCGCCTACTAAAATTACAGACTTAGCGGTGAGTGAAATAGCCGCCAACGCTTGTGCTTCGTTACCTGGAGCTACCTTTATAAATTTTGCCTTGAGCTTATCCATTGCAATCGATCCCTTAGTTGCAACAGATGTCACGGCGAGTGCACGCTTTTTGAAGTTTTTATTTAAGCGCAAGAAGACGATTGGTGACTCTTCCTCAGGTTCAAATGCAACAAGGAGTACATGATCAGCAACATCGATATCGCGATAGTGAACTGCAGATCCGACAACAGTTGAAGCAAGGAAATTGGCCTCTTCATCAGATGTCACACGTGTGCGGAAATCAATGTCATTTGTATTAAGTGCAATACGCGCAAACTTTGCATATCCATATGCATCTTCAACTGTTGGGCGACCTCCGACGATCACACCTGCTCGCTTGCCAACAAGTCCAGCTGCTGCAGCCGCTAGAGCTTCAGGCCACGATGCTGGTACGAGTTCACCTTCGGCGTTACGTACCAGTGGCTGAGTTAAGCGATTTTGTGAAGTGATGTACTTAAATGCCCAACGTCCCTTATCGCAGTTCCACTCTTCGTTTACCGCAGGATCATCTCCAGCTAGGCGACGGAGTGTTTTTCCACGGCGAACATCGGTACGCATGTCACATCCTGATGCGCAATGCTCACATGCCGATGGAGTCGAAACGAGATCGAATGGACGGGCACGGAATCGGTATGAAGCACCGGTGAGTGCACCTACTGGACAGATTTGAATTGTATTTCCAGAGAAATAAGACTTAAACGGATCGTTCTCGTAGATACCCACCTGTTGTAAAGCTCCGCGCTCATTCAGAGTAATAAATGGATCGGATGCAATCTGTTCAGAGAAGCGTGTGCAACGTGCACATAAGACGCAACGTTCGCGATCAAGGAGAACTTGCGATGAAATATTGATTGGCTTTTCGAAGATACGTTTTACTCCACCAAGTCGAGCTGTTGGATTTCCATTAGACATCGCTTGATTTTGAAGTGGGCACTCGCCACCTTTATCGCAGACCGGGCAATCAAGTGGATGGTTTCCTAGAAGAAGTTCCATCACACCTTTCTGTGCCTTATCGGCAACAGGAGATGTGAGCTGAGTCTTTACAATCATGTTGGGTTCAACTGGGATTGTGCATGACGCCTGTGGCTTTGGAAATGCACGGCCGTTAATTTCAATATCAACAAGGCATTGACGACATGCACCAACTGGATCAAGAAGTGGGTGATCGCAGAATCGTGGAATCTGAATTCCTAGTTTTTCTGCTGCGCGGATCACAAGGGTGCCTTTAGGAACACTTACTTCAAATCCGTCGATGACGACAGTAATCAACTCCACTGCAACGGCGCTCTCTTGTGTAGTCATTATTTACTAGCTCCTACAAAAAGGGTTGATTGGACTGGATCAAATGGGCATCCGCCTTGAGTTAAGTGGGCGATGTATTCGTCGCGGAAATACTTGATAGATGAAGTAATTGGGCTTGTTGCACCATCACCGAGTGCGCAGAATGAACGCCCCATAATGTTGTCACAGAGATCGAGAAGTTTTTCAAGATCTGCCTCCGTTCCGACTCCTGCTTCGAGATCGCGCAAGATTTGAACAAGCCACCATGTGCCTTCGCGACATGGTGTGCACTTGCCGCATGATTCATGCTTATAAAACTCGGTCCAGCGAAGTACTGCGCGAACAACGCACGTTGTCTCATCAAAGATTTGCAATGCCTTTGTACCAAGCATCGAACCTGCTGCAGATACACCTTCGTAATCAAGTGGAATATCCAGATGTGCATCGGTAAATAGTGGAGTCGAAGATCCACCTGGAGTCCAGAACTTGAGCTTGTGGCCAGTGCGCACTCCCCCAGCAATTTCAAGAATTTCACGCAGCGTAATTCCAAGAGGTGCTTCAAATTGTCCTGGGTTATTTACATGGCCTGAGAGTGAGTAAAGAGTTGCACCCTTTGACTTTTCTGTACCCATTGATTGATACCACTCTGCACCATTTGCAATGATTGCAGGAACTGATGCGATTGATTCAACATTGTTTACAACAGTTGGCTTTGCATATAAACCTGCAATGGCCGGAAATGGTGGACGAAGACGAGGTTGTCCGCGGAAACCTTCAAGTGAATCCAAGAGCGCCGTCTCTTCGCCACAGATATATGCACCTGCGCCGATATGAAGCACGACATCAACGCCTTTGCCAAGTAGTCCGGCAGCGTATGCATCTGTAATTGCTTGGTTGACACGACGAACAACATGTGTGACTTCACCGCGAATATAAATAAATGCTTGCTTTGCACGAATTGCATGGCAAGCAATAATGCATCCTTCGATCAGAACATGTGGATTAGCCATCAATAGCGGCGTATCTTTACACGTACCTGGCTCTGATTCATCTGCGTTAACAACAAGATAGTGATCTTTGTTATCGCCCTGCGGAATAAATCCCCACTTCATGCCAGTAGGAAAACCAGCGCCGCCACGTCCGCGCAATCCTGAATCTTTAATCATCTGGATTACTGCATCTGGATCCATAGCTAAGGCTTTTTCTGCAGCCTTATATCCACCGTGACGCTTGTATCCCTCTAAAGTAAATGAATCTTTCTCATCCCAATGAGCTGAAAGAATCGGTGTAAGCGTTGCCATTACTTGCCCTCCATCTTTCGAGCCAGATTAAGACCAAGGAGCGTTGCAGAACCAGCCTGCACACCTTCGCCAGCAAGACCATCGTTGAGTCCTGCCAAAACTGCTGATGCTTCCTTATATGTAACAAGGCGATTAGGTCCGCGTGTAGGTGCAGGTGGATTTCCAGCGCGTGCACCATCGACCAAACTTTTTGCAGATTCAACAGTTTGGTTGTCGTAGAACTCCCAGTTGGCCATCACGACAGGTGCGTAATCACAGGCTGCATTGCACTCGATATGCTCTAGTGAAACTTTTCCATCTGCGGTCACGCCATCGTTTTCAATTCCAAGATGTTCTTTCAGAGCGCTGAAGATCGCATCTCCACCCATGACGGCGCAGAGAGTATTTGTGCAAACTCCCACGTGATACTCACCGATTGGGTTGAACTTGTACTGGGTATAGAAAGTGGCAACAGCAGAAACTTCTGCAGTTGCGATTTCAAGCATTTCTGCAATGTTTTCGATACCAGAGTTAGTGACATAACCAGCAACTGATTGCACATAGTGCAGGAGTGGCATGATCGCAGAACGCTTACGTGGGTAACGCGCAACAATCGAATTCATAACCTCTTGGTTAAGTGTTGGGTCTACAGATGACATTAGCGGTCAACTCCTCCCATCACAGGATCGATTGATGCAACTGCACCGATGATGTCAGCGATCATTCCGCCTTCACTCATTGCAGATGTTGATTGCAAATTATTAAATGAAGGTTCACGGAAGTGAACGCGATATGGACGGGTTCCACCGTCTGAGACAACGTGAGCAGCCAGTTCTCCACGTGGAGATTCAACTGCCGCATACACCTGGCCTGCTGGAACGCGGAATCCTTCTGTGACAAGTTTGAAGTGATGAATGAGTGATTCCATCGAGCTACCCATGATTTCGCGGATGTGATCAAGTGAGTTACCGAGTCCATCAGCACCGAGTGCTAATTGAGCCGGCCACGCAATCTTCTTATCTGCAACCATCACCGGTGCACCGTTAAGGGCGTCTAGTTTATCTAGCGCCTGTTCGATGATTCGTAGTGATTGTTCGAGCTCTGCCATGCGGATTAAGAAGCGACCATAGACATCGCAGGTATCTGCAGTGATTACATCAAATTCATAATTTTCGTATCCGCAATATGGAGACATCTTGCGCAAGTCCCAAGGAAGTCCGGTCGAGCGTAGAACTGGACCAGTAATTCCAAGAGTGGTGCAGCCTGCGAGATCGAGGTATCCGATACCAACAGTGCGCTTCATCCAAATGGTATTTCCAATCAAAAGCTTCTCGTTATCTTTAAAGTTTTTGCGCAGCGTCTTCACAAGTTCGCGCAGACGTGTTGTCATGCCGGCAGGAAGATCTTGCTGTACTCCACCTGGACGCACATAAGCCATATTCATACGAAGGCCGGTGATCGCCTCAAAAGCATCAAGCACCATTTCGCGTTCGCGGAATGCAAAGAACATCGGTCCCATTGCGCCAAGTTCGAGTGCGCCAGTGCCGAGTGCGACCATGTGAGATGAGATTCGGTTGAGCTCCATCATAAGAACGCGGATTACTGATGCGCGCTCTGGCACATCCTCTGTAATTCCTAATAGTTTTTCAATTGCAAGGCAGTATGCAGTTTCGTTAAAGACTGGGCTGAGGTAATCCATGCGTGTAGCAAAGGTTGTTCCTTGAGTCCATGAGCGGTACTCCATGTTTTTTTCAATGCCAGTGTGTAGATATCCGATACCTGGGCGAACTTCTGTAATGGTCTCGCCTTCAAGTTCCAGAACAAGACGCAGAACACCGTGTGTAGATGGGTGCTGTGGACCCATATTTACAATGATGCGCTCTTCTTTCGCCTCACCGATTTCAGAGACGAGTTCATCCCAGTCTCCACCAGTTACTGAATAGACAGTGCCTTCAGTTGTTTCGCGAGAGGATGCGTATGGATCAAAAGTTGTTGTCACTGGTATGACCTCCGCTCTGATGGAGCAGGTGTTGTTGCACCTTTGTACTCAACAGCGATTCCGCCGAGTGGATAATCTTTCCGTTGTGGGTGACCGTCCCAATCATCTGGCATCAAGATGCGAGTAAGCCCTGGGTGGCCATCAAAGATAATTCCAAACATGTCAAAAGTTTCGCGCTCGTGCCAATTGTTTCCACCCCACACATCAACAACTGATGGAATGTGTCGATCAGAATCAGATGTAGCAACTTCAAGGCGAATGCGCTGGTTCTTAGTCATTGAAAGCAATGGATAGACAGCCACCAATTCGCTACCGGTGCGCTCTGGATAGTGAACTCCTGAGACACCCATGCACATTTCAAAGAGCAACTTATCGCGCAAGATGCGAGCAACTTCAACCAGGCGATCTTTCTTGATGTGAAGTGTGAGTTCTCCGCGATCTACGACAACGCGAGTAATTGCATCAGCAAAGTCTGGATATGCGCGCTCGAGGTCATCGGCTACTTGATCAAAATATCCACCAAATGGGCGCTCTGTGGAACCAGTAGCTGCCGCAGTTGCAACAAGGCCACCGTAGCCTGATGTATCACCAGTGCCGCGCGCGCCAAACATTCCTTGCTGGGTTTCACTCATTATGCATGAGTCCCTTCAAGTGGAAAAGAGCCAAGTTGGATCGTTGGGCGAGCATTTAACGCTGCTTTTTCAACCTCTTTGATTATTGCTTCACGATTTGGCCCAAGGGATGTGTTGCTAATTTGTTCGTGCAATTTAATAATCGCATCTAATAACTGTTCTGGACGTGGTGGGCATCCTGGAAGATAGATGTCAACTGGAACAACGTGATCGACGCCTTGCACGATTGCGTAGTTGTTAAACATTCCACCTGAAGAAGAACATGCGCCCATTGCGATTACCCATTTTGGCGCAGTCATTTGATCGTAAATTTGACGCAGTACGGGGGCCATCTTCTGTGACACACGACCAGCAACAATCATGAGATCTGCTTGGCGAGGTGAAGCGCTAAAGCGCTCCATTCCAAATCGTGAAATGTCATGCTTGGGAGCTGAGCCAACTGCCATCATTTCAATTGCGCAGCACGCTAGACCAAAAGTAGCTGGCCAGAGTGAGCTCTTGCGCATGTAACCGGCCAAACCTTCAACGGTAGAGAGAAGGATTCCGCTTGGTAACTTATCTTCAAGACCCATGTCTTAATCCCATTCCAATCCACCACGTCGCCACACATATGCGAAAGCGACAAAAATTGTTCCGATAAAAATTGCCATCTCAGCTAATCCAAAAAGACCGAGCGCATCAAAGGTGACAGCCCATGGATAGAGAAAGACCATTTCAATATCGAAAACAATAAAGAGCATTGCTGTTAAAAAGTATTTAACTGGAAAGCGTCCACCTTCAAGTGCTTGCGGTGATGGCTCAATTCCGCACTCGTATGCCTCTTGCTTTGCGCGGTTATAACGCGCTGGCCCTGTGACTGAGGCGATCCCTACCGAAAAGACGGCAAAGCCAAAGCCGATGGCGAAGAGGATGAGGATTGGTACATATGGATTAGCGCTCACGGGGCGTAAGTCTAGGCGGTGAGAGCGTGAGGGGAAATCGACTAAGGGGCTACAGCCATGTGAATTGCCACAACTCCGCCGGTCAGATTCTTCCAACCCACCTGAGTCCATCCGGCATCAACGATCTGCGCGGCGAGCGCTTTCTGGTTTGGCCAGGCCCTAATCGAATCCGCCAGATAGATATAGGCATCGGGATTAGATGAAGTCTTGCGGGCGATAAAGGGCAGGGCGCGCATCAAATAATTCATGTAGATCGCCCTAAATGGAGCGAAGCTAGGGCTGGAGAATTCAACGATGACGAGGCGGCCACCTGATTTGACGACTCGGCGGGCCTCGGCCAACGCCTGGGCGGTGTTCTGGGTGTTACGCAGGCCGAAAGAGATAGTAAAGAGGTCAAAGGAGTTATCTTCAAAGGGCAGGTTGAGGGCGTCGGCCTTTATGAAGGTCAGATCCGGGCGGGCCTTTTGGCCGGCAGCGATCATGCCTTGCGAGAAATCGGCGGCGGTCACATCTGCCCCGGCAGCAGCCAAAGGGGCCGAGCTCGATCCGGTGCCAGCGGCCATATCCAGGATCTTCATCCCGGGGGCTGGCGCGATGATCTTGGTGGCGGCCTTGCGCCAGGCCTTGGTGCGACCCAGGCTCAAAATGTCGTTGACGATGTCATAGCGGCGAGCAACCCCATCGAACATCGCAGCTACTTCCTGCGGATTTTTATCCATATTCGCTCGCGACATGCACGTATTCTCGCTGAAGGTAGGCTTATCCACAACTTCGAAACAAGGATGGAAAAAGAGATGACTTCTAATCGAGTGCAATCACAGACGCTTCGCAGCGCTGTATTTCCAGCATCTACCGCCCTCACACATTCGCTCTTTCTTGTTGGCGGAGTCCTCTTCCTTTCGGCGCTCGCCCAGATCGCGATCCCAGTTCCAGGTTCCCCTGTGCCTGTCACAGGTCAAACACTCGGCGTCTTTCTTATTGCAACCACCTACGGCGCTCGTTTAGCCACAGCAACTTTTGCTACATATCTATTGGCAGCAATTGCTGGCGCTCCTCTCTTTGCCCCATCTGCAACTCTGCCAAACCACGGTCTTGCCCGAATCACCAGCGCAACCGGCGGATATTTGATCGGAATGTTAGTTGCCACATTTGTTATTGGTTATCTCGCGCAGAGAAAAGCAGATCAGAAATTTCGCACATCTTTTCCAATGCTCATTCTTGGAACCGCGATCATCTTTGCCTTCGGACTCACCTGGCTTCGATTTAGTTTAGAGATGAGCTGGTCACAGGCAATCGCCGTCGGCCTCACTCCATTTATCTTCGGTGAAGCGCTCAAGATTGCAATTACTGCAACCTCACTTCCACTGATCTGGAAGAGAATTTCGCGAAAACTTAACGCCTAATTTTCTATGACTTCCCTTATTCCTGTAACAACGGCAAAGGTTTCATCCCACCTGCCGCTTTTAGATTTACTACCCGATAAAGATCATCTATCGTGGGTTCGAGGTGGTCAGGGATTAGTTGGATGGGGCGTCTATGCAAAGACAACAGTGCGCGGGCCTCGTCGCTTTAGAGATGCGCGTGAGTGGTGGCAAGGCCAACTAGCAACGCTGAGTGTGACTAACACGTTAAATATCAGCGGCACCGGTCCAATTCTCTTTAGCTCCTTTAGCTTTGATGAAAATGAAGAGTCAGTACTCGTTATCCCTGAAATTGTGGTGGGTGCTCGAGCTGGTGTTTCGTGGATGACATGGATTGGAGATAAGGCACAGCCTTACTTACCGAAGAAAGCGCCGGATTTAGTGCATCCCGAATTTACTTGGAGAGATGGCTCTCTTACTCCCAATGAATGGATGTCTCGAGTTGCAACAGCCATTGGAGAGATTGAAATTGGCGAACTGGAAAAAGTTGTACTTGCGCGAGATTTGATTGCAGTAACAGAGAAAGTGATCGACACTCGTCCATTACTGAATAATCTCAGCGAAAACTATCCATCTACATGGATTTTCTCAGTCGATAACCTCATTGGGGCAACTCCTGAATTATTGCTTCGTCTTTCACGTGGAATGGTCACATCTCGTGTTCTAGCGGGCACTATCAGTAAGACTGGTGATGACGAGAAAGATTTGGCACTTGCGGCATCCCTTGCAAGATCTTCAAAAGATCTAGAAGAGCACGAGTATGCAGTTCGATCTGTCGCCGATGCCCTTGAACCTTTCTGTACATCAACAAATGTTCCTGAATCACCTTTTGTCTTACACCTTGCAAACGTGATGCATCTTGCTACCGATGTGACCGGCGCACTGATCGAATCAAAGGCTGATGTTGATGCATTCTCATTGCTCTCACGTTTACATCCATCGGCTGCTGTCTGCGGAACACCTACACATATGGCGCTGAAATTAATTAGCTCTCTTGAAGGAATGAACCGCGGGAGATATGCCGGTCCCGTTGGCTGGATCGATGCGCAAGGTGATGGTGAACTAGGAATCGCACTTCGATGTGGTCAGGTTTCTGATACAGCAATTCGAATCTTTGCTGGCTGTGGAATTGTTTCTGGTTCAAACCCGGAGAAAGAACTCAAAGAAAGTAATGCAAAATTTGCGCCGATGCGTAGCGCTTTACAGTGATTCCATCTTCGAATAGATAGCTTTCAATAATTCGGCGTTTTTTTCTCGTGTAGGCACTTTCACCACCACAATTTCAAAGCCTGTTATTGGCTTCGTGAAGCTTTCAGATAATTCCTTGACCGAGGATATGGTCGTGGTTTTGACACCAAAGCTGGTGGCGATCGCTGCGATATCTCGATCATGCGGGGTTCCAAAAATAGTTTCAAATCCCTCAACCCCTGCCTGCGGAAGAGTTGAAAAGATTCCACCACCGTTATTGTCTATGACAAATAAACGTAACTTTGCGTGAGAGCTATGTGAAAGAGCGCTCACATCATGGAGAAATGCCAGATCTCCAATCACGGCATATGTCTGATTCGCGCCAGATGCAATCCCGAGTGCGGTCGAGATATTGCCATCAATCCCTGCTAGACCTCGGTTTGCATAGACGCTTACTCCGCTACGTGGAATTGCAAAGCCTTCAATATCTCTTATCGGGCGAGAGGATGCAATGAAGAGAGCTGCACCGGATGGAATATGTCTAGCAAATTCTCTGGCGAATAGTTCTTCTGACCAAATATCTAGATCAGCAATTACCTTCGCGCTGCGTTCTGCCAGCTTGCTCCAAGTATCTATCCAATCGCTATCGGCTGCCGGTACTTGCAGGGCGGGAAGAGCAAGGAATTTCTGGTCTGCAGCGCGATCTGAGTCAACGGTTGCCATGCGCGGATCGATAACAATTGTTTTTCGAGCGGTGTAGATAAGGGCATTGATACTCCGAGAAAGAGTTGTCCGTCCGATGACTATGACGGTATCTGGCTTTACTTCACTTCTAATCTTCGTTGAGGTCAGAAAGATGCTGGCATGAAAAATGGCGTTCTCAAATGAGAGCGGGTCTTCTGCGATTACCGGCCAACCAAGATTTTCTGCAAACTTAACTATGCTTTCTTGGCTCAAGCCACCGCGATCGTGGCCAATCACTAACAATCCTCGCGTAGATTTTGTGTGAAGAGTTCCAGGACTCTTGCGATCAAATACTTTCGGTGGGGCGATGGCTAAGTTATCTAACCACGCGTCATCTGCACCACCGATAAGTGGTTCATCAAACTGAATATTGAGATGAACCGGGCCTGATTGAAGTGAGTTAAAGGGGAGTTCCATGGGGTACGCAGAACCTGAAATATCTGCAAAGTAACGGACAGCTTTACCGAAGATTCGTGCCTGCTCAGTTGTTTGGTTGGCACCTGTCTTGCGAAGTCGAGCTGGGCGATCTGCAGTGAGTACTAGTAAAGGTTGGTTGGTATGTGATGCCTCAAGAACTGCAGGGTGATAGTTAGCAACAGCGGTTCCGCTGGTGCAGACAATTGGTACCGGTAGGCCTGAGGCTTTGGCGACTCCTAGGGCGAAGAAGGCTGCAGTTCTTTCATCAATGCGTACATGCAGCTTTATCAAGCCCTTTTTGCTGGCTTGGTAGAAGGCGATCGAAAGAGGGGCGTTACGAGATCCCGGAGAGATGACGACATCCTTGATTCCAGATTCAATAATCTGTCTGACAATAACGCGAGCGAGGGTTGTTGCTTCACTCATGCAATTAACTTCCCGACTCTCATGATGCGATTCTTCCACCATTGCAAGCGATCTGGTGACACATCAAGACCATCTAACTGTGGAGATATCTGTCCTAGTGCGATCTTTCCATCAAGAATCTTATGGTTGGCAACATCTGTAGATAGAAGTGAGCCTGTAGCTAAACCGCAATCAAAGGTGAGGTCTTTAATACTTGCCGCCAGTTCGAGTCCGTATTCGATTCCGATCGCACTTTCTAGCGCACTCGATACAACGACTGGAAGTCCATGATGGGCTGCAATGTCGAGAGATCGTTGGATACCACCTAGTGGTTGCACTTTAAGCATCACGATATCGGCAGCATCGGTGAGGTCTACTTTAAATGGATCGGGTGCTTTACGAATAATCTCATCTGCTGCAATACGAAGAGGAATCTTTATCTTGCGCTTAAGTTCACGGAGTTCTTCGATAGTTGCACAGGGTTGTTCAACATATTCAAGCGGGCCAATCTCTTCATAGTATGCATAGAGATGAGTGAGCGCTTCATCTACAGACCAAAGTCCATTGACGTCAACGCGGATAGCAGCCTTTGGTGCGTTGGAAAATACTCGAGCAACTCGCATGACATCGTCGGTGAGATTACTTCCCACCTTTACCTTGAAAGTCTTTGCCCCTGAATAAGTTTGCATCAGGGCTTCGATCTCTTTTTTATCGTTGAGTTCTGGGATGGTGCCGTTTATTGCAATGGCATCACGGAAGCGGGCTGGGCGAGCAACTGTTGCCGCCTCTATTGCGCTAGCAAGCCACGGTGCACACTCGTTATCGTCGTATTCAAGAAATGGTGAGAACTCCCCCCATCCATGCGGGCCTTGCATCAGTGCAACTTCGCGATAGGTCACACCACGAAAATTGGTGCGCGTAGGAAGAGTGATTACGCGAAGTGTTGCAAGGAGGTCATCAAGCATAAGGATTAAGGGCGCTTAGGGAATTTACCGAAATCAGGAGCGCGCTTTTCTTTATAAGCATCGCGTCCTTCTTGTCCTTCTTCGCTTAAGTAGAAGAGCAATGTGGCATCGCCGGCAAGTTGTTGCACGCCAGCCAATCCATCATCTGCTGCATTCATACTTGACTTCAATAGACGAAGCGCCATTGGAGAGTTGCGCAACATTTCGCGACTCCACGAAACTGTTTCGGCTTCTAGCTGATCAACTGGAACAACTGTGTTGATGAGTCCCATGGCGAGCGCTTCTTGCGCATCGTATTGACGCGTCATAAACCAAATCTCGCGAGCTTTCTTCTGGCCCACACTTGCTGCAAGTAGCCCTGAACCGTAACCACCGTCGAAAGATCCAACCATTGGGCCGGTCTGTCCGAACTTGGCATTCTCTGCAGCAATCGTGAGATCGCAGACAACGTGGAGAACATGTCCTCCGCCAATAGCCCACCCTGCCACCATCGCGATGACTGGCTTAGGTGTTCTGCGAATTTGAATTTGTAGATCTAAAACATTGAGGCGTCCAACTCCAGCCTTTGCTAATTCGTCATCGCCGAGATATCCATCATCACCGCGAACGCTGATATCTCCACCTGAACAGAATGCTTCGCTGCCTTCACCGGTCAAGATAATGACTCCGACATCTGAGTTATCGCGTGCCAATGAGAATGCTTGTTGCAGTTCAATAATTGTTTGCGGGCGGAATGCGTTACGTACCTCTGGGCGGTTGATGGTGATCTTGGCGATGCCATCTGCGACTTGGTATTTAACGTCGACGAAATCTGCGCCACCCTTGCCGGTTGCCCATGCTGGGATAGTGCGGTCTCCGAATTCACGCTTGATTGGCTTGCTCACGATTCCTCCACTCTTACTTGCAGGCGATAGCCTACGCGGGCTATGGATATCTCGGCCAACCCAAGTAACCGATCACGCTCTGTGATCTCGGTCGATCCCGCGCTGGCTATCGGCGATGTGATGAATCTCTTGGCTCAAGCGTTAGCCGACCAGGG
>CANLHC010000008.1 GCA_947490625.1 Candidatus Nanopelagicaceae bacterium | reverse complement strand
ACCTACTGCGACCCCAACAGCAACAGCTACACCAACTCCAACACCTACTGTCACAGCACCAGCTGCTTTGCCATCGATGCGTCTAATCTCTCCAGCATTTGGTCCATCAAATAGTGTTGATACAACAGGTGATATTGCACAATATTACTCAGCAAAGGTTCGTGCGTATTACACATATATCGCAGCAGGAACTACTTTGACGCTTAAGTACCTCGTTACCTCTGATGGAACTAAGCCTCTTGCAAATAAGGAAGTAATGCTGCAAGTGAATTCTCCATACAGTGGTTCAAAAGCCAACTGGTTATTCGGAAGCACAAAGATAACTGCGGGCGCATCAGATTCAGCATCAGGTGCTGATTTGAAGGGTACGACAAATGCATTGGGCGAAGTTACCTTCATCATCAAGAACACAGATACAAAGGGAACCGAGGCAAAGCCTGCAACCCCAAATGCACCAGCGCCAAAGGTTCGCCTATATGGAACCTTTAAGGCAGTCATTACTGGCTACGCAGACAAAGAATCAGATGTTGATCTTGTGACATTTGATATCTATGCAGCGCCAGTTAAGGCGACAACTATTACATGCGTTAAGGGTAAAACAACAAAGAAGGTAACTGCGGTTAATCCAAAGTGCCCAACTGGCTATAAGAAGAAGTAATAACTCTCAAATAAGAGATCCCGGTGCCCACATGGGAGCCGGGATTTTTTATTGCTTGAAGACTTCTCCATGACCATTGACTTGGTAGCTGCGAACCCAGTCAATACTCATTGTTGACGATTGAAGGTTCTGCCATGACCCACTGAATCCAGCGTTGACTGCATTGTTAAGAATTAAAAAGAACTTATCGTTAAAGCTCCAAGTGCCATCTAACATCGATGGAGTTGTTGTAGAGATCAATCGATTGTCAACATAGTATGAAATTGAATTAGGCATCCAAGCAATTGCGTATAAGTGATATCCAGCAAATAAATCTGTACCAACATTTAAATCATCAACCTTGTATTTATGATTCCAGCAGCACGTATTTGGGGAGAGTGTGGGTGTTGTCGAAAAATGAGTTGCTGATGTTGCGATAGTAGGTTGGTTCCCGCGGATCTCGGTAATGTCCATCTCGCCAGAGTTTGGCCAACCCACCTGATTTATATTGTCACCAAGCATCCAGAAGGCAGGGTGGTTTCCGCTACCTTCTGGCATCTTTATCCGAGCCTCGATAAATCCGTATTTAAATGCCAATTTGCCATGAGTATCAAAGCGGCCACTGACAAAGCCACAATAGGCAGTCAAACAGCGCCCAGCATCGCTAGGTAATGCACCAGTGATACGAGTTGTTGAAATGACCGCTGCCCCATCATTACTACCATCGAGTTTTATCGCCGATGGTGCGTAGTAAACAACTTCACTATCAAAACAAGCACCGCCACCCATCCCCGTAGGGACCCTGTGGCAATTTCGTGCACTCCAATTTTTAGAATCAACGGCTGATCCTTGCGCTCCCATAAACTCATCACTCCATAAAAGCTTGCCAATAACTAATCCGGCAACCTTTGGAATCTCTGCTGCAGCCTTGGCCGCCTTGGCATCTGCTGCGGCTTTAGCAGCCGCTTCTTGTTGTGCCCTTAACTCTGCTGCTTGCTTAGCCAATATCTCTGCTGCCGCCTTTGCTGCAGCGTCACGAATATCAGCAAGTTCTTGCCACGTAGGTCCGCTTATTGGATATGGGGCGAAAGAGGAAGTGTTGTCATCAGTTAACTGCCAGACCAATTTGCTCCTCACTTTTACGCAGGAATAGAGATCCCGATCCTGAAGTTGTTGCAATCCAGACTGCTTGCAACTTGAACCTTCAATGTTTTTTGTTGAGGCAGAAGTTGGAGAGAGCGTAAGAAAAATTGAGAAAATAGTGACGGCTAGAAAAACTGGTGTTTTCTTCACGGGGCGATGGTAGCGGAGTAATCGATTAATTATGTGTGGGCCCAGACGGGCTCGAACCGTCGACCCACGGATTAAAAGTTCTATCACTTCGTGAAGTGGATCCATCTCTTCCGGAGAAATAGGCAGGTCACACGCTCTCTTGGTGTCCTTTGCAATCCACCGAATACCGAGAGATATGGCACGGATATGGCACGAATTCCCTGCTGGTAACCCTAGGTTGTTTAATTCTTGAGCGTGGGATTCATTACTCCCTAGAAACAAATATCCACTAAAGAGTAGGCTCCCATTATGCGAATCAAACTGACACTAGTTCTCGTCGTCGCGGCATTACTTTTCCCGTTGACTTCAGCCCACGCTACTAAAGTGTTCAAGAATTGCACGGAGTTAAACAAGGTGTACCCAGGTGGAGTTGCCCTCCCTGGTGCCGTTAATGCTGGGGGGATGACAAAGTTGACCCCTAAATTCGACAAGAAGCTTTATGAGGCTAACAAGAAGTCAGATCGCGACAAGGACGGCATCGCTTGCGAAAAGTGAAAGGGTAGATGATGGGATTGTTCAGCCCGAGAACACCTAAACCGCCACAAATTCGAATCATAAAACAGTTGAGCGGAAGTCGTATTTTGGATTTTACTGAATTTATGGATGACGCAATGAAGCAGCGAGTTAGAAGTGGCACTTTAGATTTTATGGACAAGGTGGCGATATTTGAAGATTTCTACATCCCAACTCGGGAATCTGAAGGGTGGGTGGCCATAAAAGGTGGAAGAAATGATGGCGATAGATTTAAGGTGACTTGGCAAGTAGCAGATCAAGTCTTGATTGGCAGCTATAACGACTTAGAGTTCACGGTGACAGAGCGGGTTAAGAAAGCAAAGTAAGTCCATTTCAATTAAGGCCAAGTGAGACGGGTGAGTGTGGTGAATAGGGAATTATTTAGGGAAAAGAAGCTTTTAGCGATTGTCTTTTCAACTCTCCTTCTTCTTACAGGATGTTCAACGGCTTCCACAGATCCCGAGCAAGCGATTAAATTGCTCGAATACGAAAAGTGCCTAGAACTTCAACAGGGGCTCAACAATCAACTAAACAAATCGCTTTCCGAAGTAAAGACAATGACTTTAACAGAGATTTTGACTATTGTTTCAAATCAAGGAGAGTTAGATGAGACGGGCAAGTTAAAGCGATTCGAAATTCACTTGGAGAATTGTCTTCCCTATCGCCCCTAGTTTTTCTCTCCCGAGGGTGAATCTATAGGTCAACCCAACAAATCGCCCCAACTCAAAGAGGCTTCACTCCCATTTACTCCTGTTGAAATATTAGGAGAAATTTTTTGTGGGAGTGTATTGATATAGGCAAGGCAAAAGTTAACAACCCAGGGTGGTCAGTATTGAATTCCGCAGAAGTCAAAAACTGAATAGAGCTTGCTGGAGTAGCCACCTGAAGCCCAAGCGTTGAGCCCTTCGGTGTAATCTGCGAAGGTGGCGTTTTGGTTCGAGAGATTTCTAAACAATGTCGCCGCGGCCATAAAGTGGGAATCACGTACCGAGTTGACCGATCCCTCCTGATCTACTCCAAGCTGAACTTGTCGACAAGCTTCCGTAACCTGATCTTCAAAGCTTGGACTGGAAGACTCACTGGACGAAGAAGCACATCCAACGCATAGGAGGACTAGTAGGGCGGCAAGCGAAGTTCGAAGAGCCTTCATAGATTGAGAGTATCTCTATGTCCGTTCTATGTCCGTTTAACTACCCATAGATTCCGACAGCCGATGTTAAGTCGGACTAGTCCTTGAGCGTGGAGTACGCTCAGGGAGTTAACCTGAGTAAACCCGAACCACCGTATCGGCGTACTTCTAGCGTGAACCCGTTTAGTTCGGGCGTGAACGGTGCTAACCCGAGTCTTACCGAGTGAATCGGACAGAGAAAGGCAGAAAAGAGAGGAGGGGTAGACACCACCCCTAAACAAAAAAAGAGTACCTTCGGTGAATGGACTTCGGACTTCTACTCTTAATTGTTCCCCTAGCAATAGGAGCTTTGATCTGGGCTAAAGACGAAACTGATTCTTCGGTGCCAAAAGGTGAGCCAAAATCAGGAACCTTCTTTATGTTTCTCATCGTAATTGTAGGTCTAGGCTTAGTCGGATTTCTAAGCCTCGGATTCGGAAGTGGACGGTAACTTATGGAAACTCTTCAAGAACCCACGCATTTCCTTATCTTCCTCTTGCCTTTGATAGGGCTATTCAACCTAGTTTCACTAATACTCATTCCTATCCTCGCTTCAAATAATCGTGGAATAGTGTGGAAGTGGTTACTTCTAACTCTAGGTATCGGTGGTTTTGCTTGGATTCCCTTGATAGTTTTTATGAATCAAAGAAAAAGAGTTGAAGGTTAAAAATTGGAATCTAATTCAGAAGAAGAACTTCGCAAGGAACTTGAAGCAACACAGAGACGACTACACGACGAAAAAATGGCTCGAGAAGCAGAGGCGAGCAAGGCAGAAGCGAAGGCTTGGGCACGCGAAGAAAAGGCTTCTCACAACACAGCTTCTATTGTTTTCTTTGGTGGAATTGCCTTGACTTTTCTTGTTGCCATATTTAAGTGAGAAAGATTTACGCCCTCAAACCCCCACCCCTATATTTCGCGGAGCCCTGCGTGCTCGGGCTAACGGGGTTGCTAGTAAGAAAAGCCTCCGAACTTTCAGGGGGTACGGAGAAGTGCCACCGGGGCTATAAGAAGAAGTAGCTCAGGCTCCTCTGCCTCTGCCATTGGGCTAAAGCAGACCCCCCATTACTAATTTTCTGACTGGTTACCTCTTTACTCCCTCATTAGAAATTTCTCCTAAATGAACTTATCGAATGACCGGTCAAGAGAATAGTAATAGCCACCGGTCAGAAGCAATCCAATAACATTGCGCTATGCCTCTTAGGAAGATCCTTATTCTATTTCTTGTCCCAGTGCTTTTTGTTTCTCTAAGTTCCTGTGGCAGCAAGATTTCAGGTCCGATTACCTTTGAACAAGGCCCAATGCAATTGAGCTGTGATTCGGCAGTCTGGAATGGAGTGATTTACTTCAAAGTTAAGAGCAACACTGGTCCTGAATTCAAAGAGAGGGATCCTGCTTCGAATGATTACACGGTCACTAATTACAACTTTAAGTTTGAATTACTTGATCCCGAGGACAATATCGTCGCGACATCATCGCTAGTTGAAACTGCTGGTCGTGATTCTCTCAGTGTTACATTTTCACCAAGGACGGGATATGAGGCAACGCAGTACGTGGCCTACTTGGATGGCACTCAGATAGCCGCGGAGGATGTGGGGATTTGGGCAGAGTATCCGAAAAAACCAGTCAACATAGTTGATGGTATTTGCAAGACCAACTTTGACATCGACTGGGAAGAGTTTGAAAAGACGCTTTACTGGAGGAAGTAGACCTCCACCTTGGTACTCAGGATCTTCCGTGTCTACACATCTAGGCTCGAGCAAAGTTCGCACTCCTCTGCCTCTGCCGTTGGGTGTGGACAGACCCCCCATTGCTAATTTTTTGACTGATTACCTCTTTACTACCGAACAAAATATTTCTCCTAAAGTGAGTAGTGGACTATGCTCAAGAAATGGTTGCACGTTTATTAATCTCTTGCTTGGTCGTAATCCTGCTCAGTGGGTGCGGGAGTAATTTAAACAGCGAAGAGGCCTCAAATTCTTCAGCGGGTGAGCCCTCAACAACGGAAACTATTTCATTTAAAGAATCGTGTCGTGAGGCGACGCGATTGATTGGAAAAACTACAGATATAACTATCTCCTACGGAACCTCAGACGGTAAAGATTCCCTCGCCGCTCTCTCCGGTATCGCTCTCTCATTTGGAGAATTAGCCGAAAAAACCGAAGAGGGATCCTTAAAGACTGCAATTCTTTCGCTCCAGGAGTCAACACAAAAAATGTCAAGTGAGGAAACTTACTTTGAAGGATCGATAGTTTACTTGACTGAGATAACGCCTCTTCTCACAGACTGCGCTAAGGGATAGCAAAAGGTATGATTTATTTCTCTTTGTTTGTGCTCTTTATAACTTTGATTACTGTAACAATTCTGCTTGCTCGATACTCGTACCAAGTAGCAACACGAACCGGTCGCTCCCGCGTGGGATTTGTTTGGTTAAGTATTTTCTTTCCTGCGGTTGCGTGGATTATTTGCCTTGTCATAGATAAAGATGAAACCAGATATGAGGACCCAATCTGTGGTGGGGTAGGGGTAGACCCTTTCCTTAGAAGAAGGCAGGTGGATGAATGATGTACTCAATCAAACCAATGAAAAAGCCTGAAAGATTCGTACAACTTGTAAATTCCCCAAAACTACTAACCTTATTTTCTCTCGCCTTTCTCTTCATTGAATCTGGCCTACATGCACTCTTTGAAAAGAAGAACTTCTTTGACTCTCTCTGGTGGGCACTTATCACCGCAACGACGGTTGGCTATGGAGACTCTTACCCGAACACCACGGGCGGTCGATTTGTAGCGGTCACGTTAGTTCTAGGAATGATTCTCTTCTTGATTCCGATGATCACCGCCTCCATCGCATCAAAACTCATCGTCAACCGTGATGCTTTTACCCACGAAGAGCAGGAAGAGATGAAGTTGATGCTTAGGGACATCAACAAGAAGCTCGGAGAGCAGAAGGAGTAAGAGTGCACTATGAATGGATTTGACGTATTTTTGGGTTTAATACTTGGAGGATTCATTTGGTTTTTCTTGGGCTTGATGCTCGAAGACTACGCACTGGGAAAGATGAAAGAAAAGAAGTTTGGGGTTGGATCTGATGCCCGATTGACTAGATCAGACAAGCAAAAGTTTTACGTGCCACTGGGGATAGTTTCTGCAGCACTCGGAGTACTAATCGCATTTATCGGAATCAAAGGCTGGCTTCCCCAAATTTGAGTTAAGCAATGGGTGTATAGACAGTGACCCATTGAATCAACCTAGGCGTGTCTCGCCGTATGGGAATAAATCTGCGGCTTATGGTGTTCCACGGTACACAACGAGCAAGAATGAGGATCAAAAGCCAAACTATGCTGGATTACCCGCTCCTCTTAGCCAACCTCCAGGTCGAGGTTCGCCTAGCGACTCCTAGCGCTGCCATTTGTGCTTTATCCAGACTTACTAATCACGCAAAACTCGTAAATCAATACTCCGAAAAAGTCTTGAAGGGATTGGAATCTCATCAAGTGGGTTTGAAGATCGCTTCTGATTTTTTCAAGAGTTCAATTGGCCCTCTTTTAAATTGGGCGAAAAACCCCCGTGTAAAGAGCGAATTGTTTATGTATCGAAAGAGTGCAACTGCGGAAAAGTTCAGCAAACTTGTTTCAATCCCTCTTGAAAAACTTATTCTTACTTTAAACTCATTTTTTGAGTACTTAGACTTAACTAAAATTCTGCCAATTACCCAAAGGCGAGCGCGAATAATGTCGATCCGTGGTTTGGCACTTTCTTGTGCGCCTAACGTAACCCGAATAAGCGACATCAATTCATTTAGTCGTTTATATCGGGGATTCGCATAACTCAGTAGTCGCAAAGACTTATGCCCCGATGTGGGCGGCTCCAATTTATTAGGAGCATTAAGTGGTTTATACAACAAAACAAGCAGCAGAAAAATTAGGTGTCGGGGAGCGAATGATTCGCCGACTCGTCGCCGAGCGCCGTATCGAATTCATTAAAGTTGGAAAGCACGTCAGAATCTCTGATGAAGCCATTCAGCAGTTTCTTCAAGCTGGAACGGTGGCAAAACAATCGTGAGCAAACAACTAACAACTACACCCTTCAAGACTTTTGCTAGTGCATATCTCCAACGAGGATGGTTCATCTTCCCACTTCGGCCAAATGGTAAGGAGCCAATCACTCCGAATGGTTTTAAGGATGCAAGTAATGATCTTGAAGTAATTGAGAATTGGATACGTCGATACCCAAGCTCCAACATCGGAATAGCAACCGAGGCATCAAATCTCATCGTCATTGACTGTGACGCATCTAAAGGTGAGGCACCTCCAACTCCTTGGAATCAACCAGGAATCAAGGAGGGAGTGGATGTATTTCTGACGGCGATCGAAGAATCAGGTCATCAATTCGATTTCAACACTTTCACTGTTGCAACACCCAACAACGGTTGGCACTACTACTTCCAAGATCAAGGTGCACCCATCCAATCAGGAGCAAATGTGAGTGGACTTTGGCGAGTAGACATACGCTCTAAAGGTGGATACATCGTTGCGCCAGGGAGTTGCCTTGCCTCAGGAAGTTACGAAGTTGACACTATCGGAAGCCTTTCTCCTATGCCCTTGTGGATGAGGGCATTAGTCAGTCCAAAAAAGTCAACGACCGTCACTTCAATCAAGACCACGGTTACTCGTTACTCAAAATCGAGTAACTACTTTGAAGTCGGTATTCGAAAGGAAATCCATTACTTATCCCTTGCGACTATTGGAACGAGGAACCAGTCGCTCAATAAAGCCGCATTTGCCTGTGGAAAAATGGTTGGATCTTGCCCAGAGTTACGAGACTTTGCGGTCAACGCTTTAAAGCGCACTGCAATATCTATTGGACTTCCCGAATCTGAAGCCGCGAGAACAATTAGTTCGGCTTTCAAAGCAGGATTGGGGGCTTCCCGTGGTTAACAATTTTGATGAATTAGATAATGAAGTTCAAGAAATCTTTGAAGCGCGAGCGCCAAGAGCTGTTGCAAGAAAACTTTCGGACATCCAACTTGAAGAAGTGACTTGGATGTGGCCAAACTTTCTAGCCGATAGAAAAATTACAATTGTGGATGGAATGCCAGGAGTTGGAAAAAGCACCCTTACATCTGAGATTGCTTCAAGAATTACTACGGGTCAAGCATTCCCCAATGGGGAATCAAGGGATCCAAGAGATGTGGTTTTCATTGCCGTGGAAGATGGAGTCGCAGACACGATTAAGCCTCGAGTTGCTGCGGCAGGTGGGAATGAACAACACGCTCATTTCATTCACATTGAGCAAGATGGGAATGAAATAACACCCGATTTGGAGAGACACCTAGGTTGTATACGAGAAGCAATCTTAGAAATCGGAAATGTTGGCCTACTAATCATCGATCCGATAATGGCTTTACTAGGAAACTCTGTTGATTCTTATCGGGATCAGGATGTCCGGAAAGTAACCACACCACTTGCGCGACTGGCTGAAGAACTCAACTTAGCAATCCTGATTGTTCGACACCCCAACAAGGGTTCCTCGAATAACGCCCTTCTGAGAGGTGGCGGAAGTATGGCCTTTATTGGCTCTGCTCGAGTTGGATGGGTTGTCGGTAAGCATCCAGATAACCCTGATATCCGAGTACTTGCAATTTCAAAATCAAATATTGGGACTATGGATACTTCTCTGGAGTTTCGTCTAACGAATGATGAGACTTATGGATGCGCTCGCATCGAATGGCTTGGTTCCTCAAAACTTACCGCTGACAATCTTTACGAGGATCAAAACTCAGAAGAGAAATCACTTACTGAAGAGGCAATCGAATGGATTACCGAATTTCTCGCAGACGGCGGAACGGACTATCCGACCATTCAAAGAGAGTCAGCCAAATACGGAATCACTACAAAGTCACTTCGCAGGGCAAGAGAGAAGTTGAAGATTGAGATCAAGCGCCAAGGTCACGGTACAAGCCACACATCGCTCTGGGTTCTCCCACCCTCACTCGTGCCCTACTCGCCCACTGATGCCCTCTCAAATGTGGGCAGGAGTGCTCTAAATGGGCAGGAGTCGCCGAATCAGTCAGAACTTTTTCCAGAAGCTCCTGGCAGGCCTAGCAATATGTGGGAGCGGTAAGCAATGATGAGACAGGTTGCGCTCGCAACTAGAAGTGAATGGAGACTATGAAAAAGAATAGAGAGCAGTGGGGCAGTGTGAGAGAACTTCCTTCTGGGCGATTCCAAGCCCGTTGGAAGGACAAAAACAATTCTCATCACACCGCTCCGACCACATTCAAAACGCTTACGGATGCTCGATTATTCCTAAGCCGTATTCGCGTGGGGATTGAAGATGGAACTTGGCAGAAGGTTGATGACGGACTTCAACCGTTAGAACCCTTTGCTATGCGCTATCTAGAGGCCCACAAGAAGAACATAAAAGTCACTACTTTGATTCGATATGAAACCCTTTTGAGGCTTCACGTCTTTCCAAAGTTCGGCACCAGGCCCATCAAGAGCATCAAGAGCATCGATGTTTCTGAGTGGGTAAATGAAATGGCTGAAAGCTCCAAAGGTGGAACCGTCAAAGGGGCTCACGGAATCTTGAGAATGGTGATGAAAGAAGCAATGCGCTCTGGAATCGTTGACTCTGATCCTTGTGCTTACACACGATTCCCTCGCAAGGAGCGCTTCGAGCCAACCATCATCACTCACGATGAAGCACGAGCACTAATGGAAGCAATGCCCGAAAGGTTCTATGCCTTCATTGGAGTTCTTGCCTACTGTGGACTCAGATACGGCGAAGCGGCTGCGCTTCGTCGAAGCAAGGTTGACTTGAACCGACTTGAAATCTGTGTTGACGAAAGCGTCACCAATGCAGGAGGAAAGACCGTTTGGGGTGAGACCAAAACATATGAGAAGCGAATCGTGACACTCCCTAAGTTCCTGGGGGATGCGCTCGAAGTTCATATGGACAAGTTCACCGAAGACAGTCCAGATTCACTTGTATTCACAATGCCAGGCGGTGGTTGGATTCAAAACAACAACTTCCAAAAGCGTCATTGGAATCCTGTGATGAAGAAATTAGTTGCCGATGGAGTAGTCCGCCAACGCATCACGCCTAAAGACTTGAGAGCCACTTGTGGCTCTTGGGTTGCTGCGAGTGATGGAGTGTTGGAAGCTGCAAAAAGATTGGGTCACTCCAATACGGCAACTACAACCAAGCACTATGCAAGACCAATCGCAGGGCGTGATTTCAAGGTTGCCAACAACCTGGATCAGCAATTCAATGCGGTTGGAGATGAAAGTCGTGCCGCTTCTTAACTCAATGTGGCACGGTTGTGGCACGAACTAACAACTAAATAAAGTAGGAGCAACAAGCAGGCGTGTGACCTGCACTTATGCGTGGGCCCAGACGGGCTCGAACCGTCGACCCACGGATTAAAAGTCCGTTGCTCTACCGACTGAGCTATAGGCCCCACTGCAACTAAATGCTGGCAGATTCTAGCGGAGTTTTTTGGCTCTTAGCGCCCCCGGGCAGCGCGCTGCAAGCGGTCACATATAGCGATGGCTAGGCCATCTCCCTGTGGTTGATCTATACAGATGCGGTTGATCTTTTGTGAATCTCCATCGCGAAGTGACGCGTAAAGAATGCGTGCATATTCTTCGACACTTTGTGGTGATGCTAATCGAATAACTCCAGCAGGTGTTGGTTTATCGCTCATCGCGATATATCCATCACCTGATTGTGGAGTTGTATCGAGTACAACAGTTGCTTCTGGCGCGTAATGATTTTCAAGTGAACCACTGATGCGAATTTCGTTCTGTGCATCAGTAACTTTGAGGCCTGTGACTTCTTCAATCATGGCTTGGGTAATTGCACCAGGGCGAAGTATGTGTGGGTTACTACCGGTGCAGTCGATGATCGTTGATTCAACGCCGACTTGTGATGGGCCGCCATCAAGGATCATGTCATCAGAACTCAAGTATTGATCTAGCTCTTCGCGGACGGCCTGCGCTGTTGTTGGCGAGACATGTCCAAATCTATTTGCGCTAGGTGCTGCAATCCCTAGAACACCTATCTCTTTAGCTGCTTCTAGCAGAGCAAGTGCAACAACGTGATCAGGTACTCGTATGCCAACAGTTTCTTGTCCACCAGTAATGAAATCTTTTGCTACTTCTGATCGCTGACAGATCAGTGTCATTGGTCCTGGCCAGAAATTTCGGGCAAGTGCTATTGCGTATTCCGAAATCTCATCCGCCCAATATCCGATTTCATCCATGGAAGCGATGTGAACAATTAATGGATGATCTGCAGGGCGACCTTTAGCTGCATAGATCTTGGCAACGGCACTTTCTTGCGTGGCATTAGCGCCTAATCCATAGACCGTTTCCGTGGGAAAGGCGACGAGATGGCCTTGCGCAATTGCGGCAGCGGCTAATGTCATCGCATCTGCGGTACAGCGCGATATGAATTGGCCGGTGCTCATGTCCGCAATTATCCCTGCTTTTGCGAGAAGATAACCACATGGCAAAACAACCGGTGAAGGTCATTCAGATCATTGCCCGCATGAATGTGGGTGGTCCTGCCGTCATTGTCGCCGATTTAATGCGCAGTATCGATTCATCAAAGGTCGAGCAGGTTTTGATCACTGGATATTGCGATTCTGATGAGGCTGATTACCTCGAGACTGTGGCCACAGATATCAAGGCAACACGCATTGCTGGCCTTGGGCGCTCGGTTTCATTAGTTTCAGATATTCGAGCCTTCTTCGCTCTCGTTGCGATGATCAAAAAAATTGCACCAGATGTCATCCATACCCACACTGCAAAAGCTGGCGTACTGGGTCGATTAGCCGCAATCTTGGCGGGGCGTAAGTCAAAACGAGTACATACCTTTCACGGCCATCTTTTGCATGGATATTTCAGTGGATGGAAGGTCAAACTTGTTATTGCTATAGAAAAATTCTTGGCTAAGCGCACCGATGTGTTGGTGGCTGTCGGCAATCAGGTAAAGGAAGATTTGTTGGCAGCTGGTATTGGTAAGAGCGATCAATATCGCGTCTTCTTTCCAGGCTTAGTTGAGCCAAAGAAGATTTCAAAAGATGTTGCCCGCCAGCAATTTGAGATGAAGGCTGGCGAAATTTACGTAGCTTATGTCGGGCGTATGACTGCGATCAAGAGACCTGATCGTTTACTCAACACAGCAGCCGAAATTAAAACGCGCAATTTACCTGTGAAATTTATTGTTGCAGGCGAGGGTGATCTCTTTGAAGCTACTAAGCACGATTCAGAGAGACGCGAACTGCCTGTGAAGTTTTTGGGGTGGCGTAAGGATATTGGCGCACTCTTTGCAGCGAGCGACATTGCAATCTTGACCAGCGATAATGAAGGTATTCCACTCACATTGATTCAGGCGGCGCAGGCATCGCTACCGATCGTGGCGACAGATGTGGGCTCAATCAGTGACATCGTGGTGCACGAAGTAAATGGATACCTGGTTGATAGCGAGCCTGCAGCCTTGGCAGATGCGCTGCAGAAGCTAGCCATTGACCCTATTCTGCGCCGAATCATGGGTGATGCAGGGCGAGAAAGGACCAGTCGTTATTTCTCACTAGAAAAAATGTGTGCAGATCACACAGAGTTGTATCAGTTGCTACACAGATAAACGTTATAAAGAAGTGCGATACTAATCCTATGAAACTTACAAAGAAACTCACCCCAAGAAAACTTATTGCAATTCCAGTAGTCGCACTGATCGCAGCAGCAGCCCTTGCCTTACCGGCATCTGCTGCAACTGATGAGCGCTACATCACTGTTAACGCAGAAGGCGTCGTGCAAGTAACTCCTGATGCTGTCCGCCTCAGTGCAAATGTCACATATATGGCAAGCACAAGTGCTGAAGCTCTTTCAAAGACTTCCGCAGCTGCAGCTAAGGTTCGTGCAGCACTTATTGCAAAGAAGATTGCAACTAAGGATATAAAGACAACGAGAATCTCTGTCTATCCTGAGTACAACTACACCCAAGATAAGGGTTCTGTTCAGATCGGCTATCGTGCTAACCAGAGCTTTGAAGTTGTTATCCGTAATGCAACAAGTGCCGGTGCAGTCGTGGATGATGTCGTCGCAGCCGCCGGAGATAATGTGCAGATCCAAGGTGCAACACCGTTTGTTCTTGATTCAGCAAAGGCAACAGCATCAGCACGCGCTGCAGCAGTTGCTAATGCACGCGCGAAGGCAAAGTCATATGCAGAACTTCTTGACGTCAAGCTTGGCAAGGTGACATACCTCGTTGAGAATTCGAGCCCAATTTCATATGAGCCACTTATGGGTGTTGCAAAGTCCTCAGATGCAATTGCTACTGAGATTGATCTTGGAAACCAAGATGTCACGGTCTCGATCACAATTCGTTGGAGCCTGATCTAACTTATGGCAGATACCAGAAAGCTTGATGCGGCCCTCGATGCGCTCGTTGATGACGGGTCTTTGAGCGTCGCTCAAGCTGATCTGGTTCGCACACAATATGAATTGACGGAAGAGCCAGCTGATTCTCGAAAGAGTGTCTTGGCTGAGATCGCGGGATATCTCGGCGGTGCCTTCGTTGTTATCGCCGTAACGATTGTTACTGCGCGCCAATGGGTGGCATTCACAGAACTTCAACGTGGAATCCTCTTTGGTGTACTTGCAATTGCTCTCTTTGCTTTAGGCATCTTTGTTGGAACAAGCACTGCAGTGAAATCTCGTTTGGCGGGATTACTCTTTGGATTAGCTGCGGGAAGTACAACTGGAACTCTCGCAATTTATGATCCTAATCGTGATACACCGACTATTGCCTTTTTGGCTGGTACAGCAATTGCCCTGCTTGGGTATTACATCGTCCAAACCTTTGTAGGCCACGTAGTTCTCTACGGATATATCTTCGTCACCGGAATCATGGCCCTTTCTGATCTAATTCCAGATGGTGCTTCCATGCCACTATTCATCGGAGGTTATCTTCTGCTGCTGGGTGGCGCTTGGGTTTACTTCACTTATCGCAAATACCTCGACGGAATTCTTGGGTATTTCTTTGGTGGCGGAACACTCTTTATCGCCACACAAGTTCTCTTCATACAGTCAGCACATTTGATTTCATACCTTTCAATGGTGGCAGTCGCAGGCGCAACGGCATGGCTTTATCTTCGCGTGCATGCATGGCCGTTGGTATTGACTGCCGTACTTACAACAACTGTTGGTGTTGGAGAATTTGTCGCAGAAACTTTGGGCGGATCCTTAGGTGCCGCCCTCGGACTCTTTGCAGCAGGTACAGCCCTTGTCACAAGCTCGCTATTGGCCCTTCGAAATAAGCGAGAAAACCCAGTAGAACCAGTTGAAATAGCGCAGTAAATCTCGTTTTGGTTTTAGGTCTTATCCACGGGTACGATAGGCCAGCCTTTAACGTCCCCATCGTCTAGGGGCCTAGGACATCGCCCTTTCACGGCGGTAACACGGGTTCGAATCCCGTTGGGGGCACGAAGAAGTAAAGAGTTTGGCCCAGTAGCGCAGTTGGTTAGCGCGCCGCCCTGTCACGGCGGAGGTCGCGGGTTCAAGTCCCGTCTGGGTCGCGAGTAGAGAGTGTCCACACACTCTCTACTTTTTACCTTTTACGAAGGTATGCGAAAGTGCACGATCACAATTAAATATTGGCTCGGTAGCTCAGTTGGTACGAGCGCGCGACTGAAAATCGTGAGGTCGACAGTTCGATCCTGTCCCGAGCCACGCAGATTATTTTTACTTGCAGATATGTAGATTGCTAAATTGAATTAACCAGCAGAGCCAGAACCAGATGGTCCTGCTTTGCGCTGCACTTGTGGTGCACCACCACTGCGTTGACCGCCGCGGATCTTTGATCCTCCGCTTGCGCCACCTGATGAACCTGGACCTGCGCCTTTATTCTTCTTTGCTTCTAGGGCAGCAGCCATCTTTGCTTTGACATCATCAATTGGGTTCTCATCTTTAGCCATGAGTGCAGTCTACCCCTCAGATGGAATTCTTAAGAAGAATACGAGTTTTGCAATCCATGCGATCGCTGCGATGCCAATCAACTGCCAGCCCAAAGTATCTGGCCAGGTGTAGACGGCAAGTGCCATCGCACCGTAAAAGCCAGCCATCGCCCAGAGGGTAAGTGCTGTCACTTTGCGAGATAAACCTACGCGCATGAGTCGGTGTGAAAGATGATCGCGACCGCCCTGGAATGGTGAAATTCCACGATGCAACCGTGAAATGACTGCGACCGTTGTATCCAAAATCGGCGTTGCCATTAATAGGGCTGGGATCGCAAAAGATTTCTCTTGCGGAATGATTCCTGGGCTCAAGCGAATAGTCAGTACGGAGATGATAATTCCAAGAAAGAGCGCGCCAGCGTCTCCCATATAGATCTTTGCTGGATGGCGATTCCAGATGAGAAAACCAGCTGTTGCACCTGCAGTAACAATTGCAAGTGCGCTCACCAGAATCTGTTGACGATCAAAAGCGATGAAGAAGGTGAAGAGCGAGATAAAGGCG
>CANLHC010000007.1 GCA_947490625.1 Candidatus Nanopelagicaceae bacterium | reverse complement strand
CTGGCGGTCTTCAGAAAGAAGTGACCCTCAGTGAGAGCCACTTCTTTCTGAATTACGAATTAAGCGAGCGCTCCAGTGATTTCGTAGAGATAATCATGAGCATCTGGAGTGAAATCAATTCCCGCACCGATTCCTGGTGGTGGTGTGAACCAGCCATCAATCGGAGCGTGGATTCCAGAAAAAATTGGATCTGGGTTTGGCTTGTTGAACTCTCCAAAGACAAAGTACTCGGCATAAGGGATGCCAACTTCAGCAAAGATCAACGCTAAATCCCAAGGACGAAGTCCTCCACCATGAGGAATAACAGGAATAGCCTTTGTTGAGGCGAGAGCACAGATCTTCTTTGACTCCGTTAATCCACCGCACCATTGAATATCTGGCTGGAGAATCTCGCAGCCTCTCACGTCTAGGAGTTGCTGAAAACCGAAACGAGAATATTCGTGTTCGCCGGTAGCAATTGCTGTGCTTGCAATCTTCTTATTAAGGACTGCATAGCCTTCATAATCATCTGGAGGAAGTACTTCTTCGATCCACTTCAATCGATATGGTTCTAATAAGGCAGCCATACGGATGGTGTACTCAACATCCCATGCCATGTAGCAATCGAGCATGATTTCGACATCCCAGCCGACCATTTCGCGAGTTTGCTTAACAAGCTCTACGTTGCCGTTCATACCCTTGCGACCTGATGCGGGTCCAAAAGGCATTGCAAGCTTATGCCCCATGAATCCTTTGCCTTTTGTCTCAGCAATATTATTTCCTGTTAAGTAACACTGCACTGTATCTTTTGCAGCGCCTCCAAGTGAAACGTAGAGAGGCTCCTGACGTGATTTGGCAAGTAGATCCCAGAGTGCATAATCAACTGCAGAGATAGCCATGACTGGTGTGCCTTTTCGCCCATAAGGCATTGAGGCGCGCCACATGATGTCCCAGTTGCGCTCGACTTCATGTACCTGGCGTCCAACTAATAATTTCTTAAAGTGTTGAGCAATAATTTCAGCAGAGGCGCGACCTCCAGCGCTCTCACCTAGGCCATAGCTTCCATCTTCGGCGATGACTTGCACAATTGTTCGCCCAGGCATACCGAGCCACAATTCACGATAAGGACGGAACTCAGGGTGAATCGACATTGGATTGGCGATCTCGGTACGAGAAAGCCAGCTTGAATTGCTCTTTTGTTGATCAGCCGGTGGTTCGCCCTTTTTATTGGGCCCACTTAGAAAAACCTTGATATCTACAATTTTCACAGCATCTCCCGATTAACTAATTAAAGCGCCGCCATCTACGGCCACCAACGAACCTGTTACCCATTCACTTGCATCTGAAATAAGAAAGACCACTGCCTTGCCTAAATCCTCTGGAACACCCAGTTGGCGCACACCTGGGCGATCAACCCAAGGCTTACCCGTTTTCTTTTCGTGCTCTGCCCGCTGTTTCACATTGATATCTGTGGCAACACCCCCGCAGAGAATTGCGTTCACACGAATTCCTGTCTCGGCAACTTCATGTGCCATTGACGTGGTGAGCGAACTCAAGCCACCTTTAGATGAGATGTAATGAACTTGTTGATTTCCACCGCGGTAGGCAGAGACTGTGCTGATGTTGACGATGGCACCTTTCTTGCGCGGCTTCATATCCTTGAGTACTGCCTGAGAAAGATAGAAAGGACCAGAAAGGTTCACTGCCAGGTGTCGATCCCAAATTGCGGGAGTAATCTCTTCAAAAGCGGTGAAATCACAGATACCGGCATTGTTAACTAGGGCATCCACGCGACCTTTATCTTTAACAATCTCAGCGATGACCCGCACACATTCACTTTGAATCCCGACATCACAGAGATAAGCAGAGGCTTTCCCGCCCGCACCTACGATTTCAGCAATCACTTTATCTGCATGGACTTTTTCACTATCGACTGGATAGATGATTGCAACCTCACCGCCTGCCGCAGCGACCATACGAGATATTCCGCTGCCGATTCCTCGGCCCCCACCAGTAACTACAACAACTCGACCTTTGAGTGCGTCAGGTGAATAAACATTTGTCACTTCTCTACCCACATTTCTTGCTTCTCTAATGAATTACTTGTCAGATGATTGAGGGGGAACGTCATCTTTCAGCAAATCATAGACCCTAGGAATTGCAAAATATAGACCAACGACAAAGCGAATCACGAATGATCCAATGAAAATTTCCGTCAGTGTGAACTTGTTGGTGAAAAAGGGAATAAAGAATGCTGTGACAAATGGAATTCCAAGAGCAAATCCAATGTAGATATTTATCAGCATAGTTCTGCGTGACTCATCGCCATAGCGGTACAGCCCAAGCCAAATTCCGACATCTGTTCCCGCGTTGAGTAATCCTGCTAGGAGGGTTGCAATCAAAATTAATTCAATGTTGGGGGAGACCACAATCAGAAGAAAGTAAATTGCTGAGACTGGCACAGTCCATGCGAGGATGGCATAGCTCCCTGTCTTGGTTTGCAATCTTCGCCAGATAAGCGTGCCAACAACCGCTCCTGCTGAGAGCACCATCGCCCAGACTCCCATCCAGCGATCAGAGACTTCGCGCTCTTCGATGAAGTACACAGATTGAAGCGGGCCTGCTATTGAAGAGGCGGTGACAATGAGAACGATTCCAAAGAGAAAGTACATAAATTGTTTCTCTGCCAGAATTTTCTTAACGTGCAAATTCTCTCTAAAGGTTTCAAGGTATGTATGTGGTGAGTCTGGGTAGATAATCCTCGAGATAACGTAGATTTCTGCAAGACCAAGAGCGCCAGAGACGAAGAATACCGCTACATAATTAAATGGAAATGGCAGAACGATCATTCCTAATCCAATGATTCCATTTGCACTTAAAGCGCCGATATTGGCAATTCTTGTTCGTGAGTTTACGATTTTTGGTTGATGTTCTTTGTCTACAACTAGACCAACAGTGGGCGCCCAGAAGGCACCGAAGACGACTGTTGGAAGGGCACAGATACAGAACATCGCAACCGCTATTTCAGCCCGATGATTATCAAAGAGCAGCGCAGAAGCTGGCATAAAGAAGAAGATTCGCGATATGACACCACAAATAATCATCCAGTGCCGCTGTTGACCGATGCTTCGTAGATTTGCCACTGCAATCGGTCCCATAAGCAGTGGCCCAACCGAAGTGAGCGCTACATAGATACTGATAAGCAGAATTGATGCATCAAGGCGGATAAGAAAGGGAATTGCGAAGATAACCCACGCGCCATTTGCAGCGCCTCCCCAGAATGCCTGGAGGCGCATCAGTCGATGATTATGTTCCCTTGTCTCTTCTATATTCATAAGGATAAATTAAATTGTCACCCCAATATATTTTTTCTCAAGGAATTCGTGAATGCCATCAAAACCACCTTCACGACCCAAACCACTTTCTTTATATCCGCCAAAGGGAGCGGCAGGATCAGAGATAACTCCTCGGTTGATTGCAACCATTCCAGATTCCATAGCCTCTGCGACTCTGATTGCTCGATCTAGAGAGCCCGAATAGATATAGCTAATGAGTCCGTACTCAGTGTCGTTAGCAAGACGAATAGCTTCCTCATCACCATCTACCGTTACGACTACTGCAACGGGTCCGAAAATCTCTTCTCGCAAGATTGGATTATCTGAAGCGACAGTCATCACCGTTGGTGGATAGAAGGCTCCATCACCCGGTGGCTTTGCACCACCGAGGGTTACCTTTCCACCTTGCTTAACTGAACTATCTACAAGGTCTGCAATCTTGTCGCGCTCTTTCACCGAGACGCTCGCGCCCAGTTGTGCACCTTCAGTTAAGCCAGATGCCATTTTTATCTTGGACATCGCATCGGTAAGTTGCTCAGTAAATTCCTTTGCCACAGAACGGGCGACAAAGAAGCGATTAGCTGCAGTACACGCAGCGCCACCGTTTCTTAACTTGGCAAGCATCGCTCCGGCCACTGCTTCAGGAATATCGGCATCATCGAGAACGATAAATGGCGCATTTCCACCAAGTTCCATGGATGTACGTATCACGCGATCAGCTGCCTGCTTTAACAATATCTTTCCAACAGGGGTAGAACCGGTGAAGGAGAGGTTTTTAATTCGAGGATCAGCCAGTAATCGTGCGACGGCTGGACCAGATGGTGTGGGAGTAATAACGTTGACAACGCCTGCAGGAAGTCCTGCGCGATGCAAAATATCGGCGATAGCCAAAGTTGTGAGCGGTGTCTCCATCGCTGGCTTCACAATTACTGTGCAACCAGCTGCAACTGCAGGACCAATTTTTCGTGTCGCCATGGCAGCTGGGAAATTCCACGGAGTAATCAAGAGTGAAACTCCGACCGGCTGATGAGTGACGAGAATTCTCTTATCTCCACTGGGGGAATGGCGGAACTCACCATTGACGCGTACAGCCTCTTCGGAGAACCATCTAAAGAATTCAGCGGCGTAGAGAACTTCGCCTTTAGCATCGGCAAAAACTTTGCCATTTTCGCGTGAGACTAAGCGAGCTAAATCATCGGCCTCTGCGATCATAATTTCAAATGCGCGGCGAAGAATTTCTCCTCGAACGCGAGCGGGCATCTTTGCAAATGCAGGGAAGGCGCGATCGGCCGCATCTACCGCTGCATCAATCTCCTTATCACCGGCAATTGCGATTTCAGTAATAATAGAGCCATCACTTGGATCATAGACAGGATGACGATTGGGGGTTGCTACCCATTGACCATCAATATAAAGATCTGACCGAATCATCTTCTGCCTTATTTCTACTAGAACGGATATTCTAAACTGCCACTAAATGGTTTATTGCGTACAACGCGGTTTTTTAGAGTTCCAAGTGTTGTCATTTCAAGTGTGATCACATCATCCGGATTAAGGACCTTATCCTGCTCTGCGCCAGAGCCATCTCCGACAGTTCCTGATCCGAAGACTTCACCAATCTGCAGCTCTTCATTCCATGACGCGTAAGCGATCATCTGTTCAAATTTCCATTTCATCTTGCTGGAAGAGCCATTAGTCCACTGTTCTCCATTGATCCAGCACTTCATACTCAAATCGTATGGATCGGCAATTTCATCAGCTGTTACCAGGACAGGGCCCAGCACGTGTGCACCGATAAAGTCTTTACCTTTTGCTGGCCCTAAGCCAACGGTCATCTCTGCAGATTGAATAGCGCGAGCCGAGAAGTCGTTATAGATGGTGTACCCATAAATATGCTTACGGGCATCATCAACCTTAATATCTGCTCCACCCTTACCAATGACGATCGCGAATTCAAATTCGAGATCGAGGAATTCGGCATATTCTGGAAATTCGATCTCTTGCTTATGCGCCCCGATGCTCGACGGATTTCCCTTGTAATACACGGGACGGCGATACCACTCATCTGGAATGGGGCGATTGAGCTTAGGAAAAACATTGAGAAGGTGATCCTCAAAGGCCATAAAGTCACGCAATAGTGGAGGCTTAATGATGGCGGGTAAGTGCTTGATTTCTGATGCGCTGTAACGGATCACTTCATTAGTTGGCGACTTATCCCACCCTTGAGTGAGTACTTGTTCTACAGCTTTCTCGGCATGCTCCCTAGCCCGCCCCCCACCTTCGATAAATCGAAGAGTGGATGGCGGGCAGAGAAGATCAGTTACACGTTCGCTCTCTTCTTTGCTCACACCTTGTGAGGCCAGTAGTGCGCGAGAGGCAGCAGTGAGATCGATGATCTGACCAGTGTCAGCATCGCCCTCTATCAAAGCACCGAGGTGACGGTGCTTTCCTTCAGAGGTAACTGTTTCAAAGGCGAGTAATTTCATTAGCCAATAAGTTGCGTGTAGATTTCACGCTCGCGCTTTTCAAGGAGTGGAACAATAATGCCTTCGATAATTTCCTTGAAGTGTGGAGTGTCGCGATGAGCGGCAATTGATGCTGGATCTTTGTACACTTCATAGAGGCAGTAAAGATTCTCGTTCTCAGGATCAATATTTGCGTTATAGAGTAAGCAAGCTGGCTCATCAGCCTTTACGCGGACTGCCATCTTGGCCAAAGCCTCGCCAACTGCCTTTGAATTGCCTGGTATAACGTAGTAACGTGCAATGAGTACTGCGTTCATCTCTTTTTCCTTGCCTCTCGAGTTAGTGGAATTGCTTATTAGTTAAAACTGGATTATTAAGTAAGTCATTGAGATTATCGCCAAGTAACCTCGCTAAATCATCTTTGGGGAGGTATTGGCAATGTGTGCGTACGACCTCAATTGCTTGCGTGTAGGTCAACATATCGCGAGATGCTGGGAAATCTGATGCCCAGAATAGGCGTCGCGGACCGTATGCCTCATAGATCGCTTTAAAGAGAGCCTGGGATTGGCTGTAGGGAAAATCAAATTTCTTACTATTGTTGTAATTAAAGCCAGAAATCTTCACACCAATATTTGGCTGCTTGGCTGCATCAAGGATTTTCTGCACTTCAACAGGGTTATGGCCAGACCCTGTGTTCTCTGGCATCGCCATGTGATGGAGCAATATCGGCAGAGTTGGATTCTCAGCGGCAATCACCTGCAAATCTGATAACCAAGCCGTCGATATTGCCATCGAAGCGACAACTTTTAACTCACTTGCTGTGGCAAAAAATTCACGACCTTCGTCAGAGAGCATCCAGCCATCATTTTCGCCGCTGACGTAGTGAGTAAATCCACGGGCATCGTTCTCAGAAATCTCTTTCCGCAAGCGAGCTGCAGCACCTGGAGCGTGATGGTCTTTTCTCCACACACAATCTGCATCTACCCACGCAGTAATTCGATCAGGGTGTTTGCGGGCAAAGTTTGCCACATATTCATTGTTATCCTCGTTGCCAAAGCCATCACCACCAGCTCCATCACCGATGCGAGCACAGACGACAGATGCACGTGAGACTCCATGAGTATCCATCTCATAGAGCAGCGCTTCTATTGAACCGCGATGATCTGGATCTGGAACAGATTTATCGTATGGCCATCTGCGCCATGCGTGACAGTGACTATCTGCTATCACTTTACTTTCCTGATCTTCCAGCAACAACACGGTCAGTGATCTGTGCGCGTGGCTCTGCGCCAGCATGCCAACGCTCGAGCTCTTCCACCATGAGTGTAAAGAAGCGTGGTTGAGCCTCGACGGTCATGCCACCAATGTGCGGTGAGAGAAATACATTTCTCATCTGACGAAGAGGGGAGTCGACCGCAATTGGTTCAGGGTTATGTGCATCAAGTCCAAACCAGGCATCATTCTTCTCAGCCTTTGCAATCAGAGCTGGAACATTGACGCAACCACCGCGTGACACGTTTACAAAAACAGCGCCGGGTGTAAGCAAGGCCAATTCTTTCTCGCCAATCATGTCTCGTGTCTTAGCGGTGTCAGGGGCTAGACAGATAACAACATCACACGTCATTACCTTTTCGAGAGAGGCAAAGTTAACATCGAGCGCATCAGCTAATTCACGCGGTGCATATGGGTCATAAGCCAAAACTTCATTGCGGAATGGAACTAGGAATTCACGTAAGCGCCAACCAATGTGGCCAAAGCCGATCATTCCAACACTCTTGCCGGTGAGTTCACGTGCTGGTGGCTTGGTGCGGTAATCATGATGGCTCATTGCCTTGTTAGCAATAATGTCTCGGAATCGAGCATGTTCACGAAGACCCATCAAAGCAAGTGCCAGCGCCCATTCAGAGACGGGCCAAGAAGAGGAGTGAGTAGTATCAACTACAACAACCCCAGCCTCTTTTGCAGCTTGAACATCAATACGACCAGCAAAGCGATCGCCTTCAAGTTCGCCGACAAACTTTAACTTCTTTGCAGCATCGAAGATGGGTTTAGTGACGCGTGGACCACCGTGGAAAACAATGAGAACCTCAAGGTCTTGTGCAAAGCGAGCAAACTTCGCCTCAACTTGCGGATCAACTGGGATGTTTACCCAATCACTGGGAACGTCGTACTCTTCAATCACTACATCGGCAATCTTTGCTAAGCGCGCAAGATCTTCCTTACCTAAATACAGGTCACGGTTCTCAGCAGAACATGCAATTCCTAGCTTTAACTTACTCATCGCAGCGCTACCGATCCATCCTCACGCAAGTCAGGATTTACTCCATGGACGACAACTGGAGGATTTGTCGCAAAGAATGCATCGTTAATTTCCATACCTAGGCCAGGTTCATCAAATGGGTAGAGCCAACCTTCTTTAACAAGTGGAATTCGCTTGACCATTTGCTGGACTGGATCAACATTTTGATCAACATGCTCTTGTGCTTCCCAGTTTGGAACTGAGATACCAAGGTGAATGTGCGCCATCGTTGCAATTGCTCCAGAAGGAACTGCGTGGGGGAGAACGCCTTGGTGGTGCGCCTCTGCCATTCCACAAATCTTGCGTACATGTGTAAATCCACCTGCGAGACCGATATCAGGGCGAACAAATGACAAGCCCGCGTGCTCGATATATTCACGGAATTCATAGATAGAGGTGTTGCGCTCACCTGCTGCCATCGGTGTATCGACCTTTGCCGACACTTCGCCAAAAGAGAGAACACTATCTGGCGGAACTGGATCTTCAACAAAGAGTGGGCGGAACTTCATTAACTCTTTAATCAGGGCAATGGAGTTCCCTGGCTGCATATTTCGATGAAGCTCAACACCAATATCTAATGTGTTTCCGACAGCAGCACGGAGTTCGGCCATACGATTAACAAGATCTTCGATCTTCTGCGCATGTCTCATGCCGTGGTGTTCGTGCTGGTGAAGAATCACCTTAATTGCGGTGTATCCCTCTTTCTGCGCAGCTAAAGAATCCTTGATCAGATCTTCTTTAGTCTGGCCCCAGACAACTTTCATTCCTCGGACAGCTTTACGGCTGCGACCGCCTAATAAATTCCATACTGGAGTCTCATAAGTGCGGCCCCGAATATCCCAGCATGCCTGGTCAATCGCGCTAATCGCACCGCCCATTGTGAGTCCGCGCCATCCAAGTGCGCGATACATTTTCAACCAATTCGCTTCTACATCATGAGCGTTTGCACCGATGAGAAATCCTTCGTAGCTCTTGATTACTTCAGCAACATTCTTTGGGAAGGCAAAGGCAGTTGATTCACCGACACCTTGAATTCCATCTTCGGTTGTCAGGCGCACAAAGCAAGACATGCCTGCAACGAATGTTTCAACTTTGGCAATACGAGCAACTGTTTTCATCAGGAACCTTCCGGGGTTGGGTAGATGTAATCGGGTTGAATACGAACTTTAGGAGGTGAAATCAATTCGACAATGGCGCTGATTCCATCAGGTGGTTGGAAATATGCGAATGCGCCATCTCCTTCGGCTCCGAAGCCTGCAGCACTTTGTAGTGGTGTAAAACCACGAGCGAGGAAGTCGGCAACAGCAGCGGGATGATCTTGCACGATGCACCCCACGTGATTCATTCCTTCACCTGTTGTGTTGAGCTGGTCTTTAAAGATTGATGGACCATCAAGTGGTTGTACCAACTCAAATTGCATAGTCCCAGAAAAGGCCATTGCGTGGCGCAGACTGAACTGAGTTTTCTCTCCCTTGTAGATGCAATCGCGCAATCCGGGAGCTTTAAGCGTGTAGACCGTCCACGGTCCAATACCTAAGTTATCTGCCCAATGCCGCACAGATGAATCTAAATCTTTTACAACATAGGCAACTTGATGAAACTTTAACTCTTCGCTCATTACTTCTTCCGCTCCATTGCTGCATCAATCTCATCTTGATAGGCGTGTAACTTACCGCTCAACACCTCTTCAACTGAAACTTCGCGCTGGGCGATCCCAGATTCGAGAATGGCATAAACAATCGCAAGTGCGCGAAGGCCACCCATTCCATCAACTTCAGGTGCTCTCTTATTCTTAATCGCATCGATGAAGTCTGCGATCTCAACAGCCAAGTAGCCCGCATCGACTTCAGCCCATGCAGCACCTTTACCGCCGGTGCCATCTGGCCCGAGAACTGCCTTGGTGACATCATTAATATTGACGTGAGTTCCAAGGGCTGCAAGCTCTTTGATGAGCTCTTCGCCTTTGAGCTCACGATCACCAAGATGGACGACAGTGTCTCCATCTGAACGATCTGGTGGAACAGTCATCGATCCTTTTGTGCCATGCAGGCTGCGCTGCTGATATCGCTTGCCTACACCGGAAGGCAGATATGTGTATTGAACATCAATGCCGTCTTTTGTCTGCATGCTGGCAAAGAGTGCATCTTCACCTGTTGGAATAATTGATTCGCTGCGATCTTGGGTATAGCGAACTGGTTCGGCGATTATTCCGCGGCCCCATACACGTTCAACGGGACCAACGTAATATTCGATGATATCTGCGTAGTGAATACTCATATCTAATCCGATGGCACCAGTATCTTTCATGTGGCGCCACTTACTAATAATGATTGAATCGTCTCCGCCAGCCCACAGTTCAACCATGAGATGTAGCTTGCCGAGCATTCCTGATTCAAGTACCGCACGTGCTACGCGGTTTGCGCCTCCGCGGCGATAGTTCTCCGCTGTTGCAAGTGTCATACCTGTTCGCTCTGCCGCCGCGACCATCATCTGACCAGTTTTAATTGTCAGAGAAAGTGGCTTTTCGCAGAGCACATGGCGGCCTGCCTCCATCGCTTGGATTGCGATCGCATGATGTGTTCGTGGGTCTGTCACGATATCTATCGCTTCGACCGCACTATCTTGCAAGAGCTCATCAAGAGAGGTGTAGACCTTAGGGCGAACACCCATAAGGTCAAAAGTCTCTTCAGCTAATTTATTTGCTACATCACGATTGATATCGAGGAGTGCAACAACTTCACCTTCGAGCTTTCCTGCCTTGTGTAGCGCGTTAAATCCCAACATATGTCGGCGGCCCATAAAGCCGCATCCAACAATTGCTACACCTAATTTATGCGTCATTACCACTCCCTGCAATCGCATTGATAAACCAACGTTGCGCCCACAGGAAGAAAAGTACAACTGGAAGTGCACTCAAAAGAGCCGCTGCATATGTGACGTTCGGACCAACTTTGCCGTAGAAGCCGACTCCACCTCCGATCAATGGCGCTAGTTGAACAGTAGCGACACGAAGTTCATCGGTGTTTCCGATCATCAGCGGCCAGATATACATATTCCACGCGGTAAGGAATGTGATTGCCGAGTAAGAAGCGATAGGAGGACGTGCAAGGGGGAGAACAATTCTTAAGAGAACTCGTGGCCAGCTGGCACCATCCATACGTGCAGCGTCAATCAGGCCATCAGGAAAGTTGACCATAAACTGACGGAACAACAAGGTACCGAAAGCTGTTGATCCCACGATTGGCAAGATCATTCCACCCCAGGTATTGAGCAAATGCAATTTAAACGTCACTAAGTAGAGAGGGATGATTGAGATATTTGTTGGAAGAAATACAGGAACTGCGAGAACTCCAACGACCAAGGCGGCGTATTTAAATGGCATTTTGGCAAGAGCAAATCCAGCAGTAAAGGAGATGATCATCTGCAGGAACAAAATGCCGAATGTGAAGAATAGGGTATTTAAAAATATCCGAGGAGTCATTACCACGAGAGCATCGGCAAAATTCTGCCAATTTAATGATGGAGGTAGCAATTTAGGAGGATAGACAGAAACTGCCTCGAGGGTCATTAAAGAGCCGGATACCAGATAGAGAAGTGGAAATATAAAGAGAAGGGCGAGCAAGACAATTACGGAGTAGCGCAGCGTATTTACTGAACGCCTACGTGTGAAGAGGATTGAATTGGCCATTATTAACCTTTAGCCTTTCGGTATTTACGAACGAGAGCGATTGGCACGACAATGCTCATCAGCACGAAGAACTGAAGCATCACTAACGCAGCAGAGTAGCCGATTTCAAATTGTTCAAAGGCGACCTTGTACGCGTAGTAGGCCAGCGATGTTGTGGAATCTAGTGGCCCACCCTGAACCATGAGTAACGAAATCTCAAATGGCGCAGAGAGGAAGGCAAGAATCTCGATTGCGACTACGAGGGTGGTTGTTGCAGAAACACAAGGGAAAATTACCTGCCATAGACGCTGCCACACGTTGGCACCATCCAAAGCTGCAGCCTCCATAACTTCAGGTGAAATTCGTTGTAAGCCAGCTAAGTAGAGAATGATGACTAGCGGCAGCGAGAGCCAGATAACGATGATGGTTACTGATGGAAGGGCCCAGGTAAAGCTCGATAGCCACTCTGGTCCCGTGATACCAACCATATCAAGAATTCGATTGATCCAACCGGCTTCCGGATTGAAGATGCTAGACCACGCGATTCCGGCAACAGCGCTAGAGATCGTGAGCGGCAAAAAGAACATCGCGCGAAAGACGCCAATGCCTTTAACTTTCCAATTGAGCAGAACAGCAACTAAGAAACCACCGAATACAGTTGGTAGTACTCCAAGTGCGACAAATTTAAAGGTCCTAACAAATGCTGGTATCAGCAACTCATCGTCGAATAATCGTTTGTAATTATCTAAACCAACCCAGCTGATCGGGCCAAGAATATTCCATTCACAGAAACTTAAGAGAACTCCTGCTGCCGAAGGAATCAAAATGAAGAGTGAGTACATCACCAAGTTTGGAGTAACAAAGATAAATACCCAGAAGCGATCATTACGCTTCAGCTTCTTCTTTCCAGCAACCAGGACCTTTTCGGGTTTTGGTGTTGTAGCCACGCTCTGCATTCTGCCTACCCGCTTTGCTTATTAATCGATGGAGTGACTTAAAAGAGTGATTTGGTGGCGTTCATAAACGAACGCCACCAAATCACATACTTACTTATCTACTTTTTACTCAAGTTCCTTCTTGATTGCCGTAGTTACCTTCGCTTCGGCTTTCTTAAAGGCTGCCTCAACTGAAACATTCTTAAGAAGAATTTCAGCAAGAGCATCTGCGATTACAGTATCAAGAACTGTTCCAGCTTGACCTGGAAGCTTTGGAGCAATAAATGAGTTCTTGATTGCACGGCCAAATGCGTTCACGTTTGCAGGGGGAGCTGCAACCTTACGCCAGTCACCGCTTGCAATACCTGCATCAGTTGGAGGAACTAGTGAACCGCTAGCCTGAAGTGTATTGATTCCACCATTCTTAGTGGTGTAGAACCAATCGATAAACTTCCAAGCAGCTGCCTTGTTCTTTGAAGTTGCAGCCATACCAAGACCGTAGCTTCCGCCACCAACGATGTACTTGGAGACCTTGCCCGGAATTGTTGGCATATCGACAACATCCCATTCCATCTTCTTCTCAGCTAGACCAGCCTTGTAAGTAGGAAGAAGTGCGCGAACGGAAGTTTCCATTGCGTACTGTCCACCTTGGAAACTTGGAGGAGTCTTACCTGCAGAGATGCTGTACTTAGGAATACATCCGCTCTGCCATGGCTTTACAAGCTGCTTCCATGCTTCGATCGCCTCTGGTGCTGCAATCTTTGAAGTATTTGTATTGCGATCATAGGTGTAAGCACCTACTGAGCGTAGGAATGGGTTGTACTGAGCTTGCCAGATGGACTTGCTTCCTCCACCAGGTCCGCCAGAAGATCCCCATACCTGTGGCTTCTGCTTTGCGCCCCACTTAGACATTGCATCGCAAGTCTTGAGGTATTGATCGTATGTCCATCCATCCTTAGGTGCTGCGACTCCAGCCTTCTTAAAGAGGGTCTTGTTGTAGAAGATGACTGTTGCATCTGCTGCAATTGGAAGTCCATGAACCTGCTTTGGAAGGTTAATTGGGACATATGAACTTAGGAATGCCTGGTTGAAGTTAGCACGCTTGAGTGCACCAGGACCGGTTCCGAAATACTTTGTGAGATCTTCAGTGAATCCGACATCTGCTAGTTGATCTGCATAGGTATCTAGATTGTTAATGATATCTGGCGAGTTTCCAGCTAGCGCTGATGCTGCCAAACTCTTAACGATTTCTGGAATACCTGCAGGAAGTGTTTCAACTTTAACTTGGATGTCTGGGTTTTCCTTGTTCCATTGTTCGATTACTGGCTTGAAGTTTCCATCAATTCCAGCAAGTGCTGCAAAGCGCAACTCGGTAACAGCGTTTGCGTTTTGGAGTCCAACGGTAGCTAAGGAGAGTGAAACAAACCCCGCAACTAAACTAACGCGAAGTTTTTTACTTGATGTAAAGCTCTTCATCAATATCCTCATTTCTTGGGTTACGTGATGTAAAAATTCTCAACTGCGAACTTTGACGTCATCCTAAAGAGTTACGAACGAGTAGGTCAATGAAGAGTGATGATTTATTTTTGTTATAAATTCAGATATCTGAAAAGATCTCAAAATGTTATCGCGGGCAAAAAGCCGAATTTCATCGGCTTTCAGGGCTAATCGAGACGGAAGACGAGCTCTTCACATGGGTGCATTTGTAGGGCATCGGTTGGAGGACCCTCAGGTGGCCAGATAAAGGCACCCTTCATTTTGTCGCCGATTTCAGCGCTGTAGCGCTCGTGCACATCCTTGCGGGCCCACATGATTTTGCGGGATTCATCCCAATTTTCGGACTCTACATAGCCAATAACGAGACCGTCTGGCATTAAGTAGATCGAGTAGTTCTTCCATCCCGCATCGCTGAGCGCCTGACGATAGTAATCAGGGATAGTTGCGTGGCTCTCTCGATAATCATTTACTCGATCGGGATGTACTCGTAGCGTCCAACAAATTCTATCCATGCGCGAACTCCTTCACGTAGCTTTGGCGTGCTTTCAAAATAACATAAATCTTTTCGCGCGACAATGCTTCAGGTAGCGCTTCGCTTCTACCATTCCGCATGCGATCCATCTTTATGCGTCCACAACGGTGCGCGCCAGCGATACCCATCTTCAGCCGCCTTGCGAACAGCCGCTTCGTCGACCTCAATTCCGAGTCCAGGTTTGGTCATCAACTCGATGTATCCATTTGGGGCATCAAAGACAGAGAGATCCACTAGATATTTCAGGGCAGAGTTATACATATCTATACGAGATCCGGCATCTCCGCGGCCAAGACCAAGTACTTGCTCTTGAATAAGGAAATTAGGTGTGGCAAAGTCAAGCTGTAAGCAGGCAGCCAGGGCAATTGGCCCAAGTGGGCAATGCGGTGCCATCGAAACGTCATACACCTCTGCCATCGATGCAATACGACGGCATTCAGAAATACCCCCGGCATGGCTCAAGTCAGGCTGGGCCACTGCAATTCCGGTGCGAAGGACATCCTTGAAATCCTTGCGATCAAAGAGGCGTTCTCCAGTTGCAATAGGTGTAGAGGTAGAAGAGACAATCAATTCAAATCGATCCGTAAACTCTGGGAGAACCGGCTCTTCGATAAATAACAAGTTCAGTGGTTCAAGATATGGAAATACTCGACGCGCCATCGCCAAACTAAAGCGGCCATGGAAATCAAGTGCGATATCAATCGCATCACCGACATGCTCCCGCACTGCGGTAACGCGGGCAACAATGTTTTTTAGCTCTTCCGGAGTATCAATGTGCTCTAGCCCATCTGCTGGACAAAACTTAAGTGCAGTCAATCCGCGCGCCATTTGCGCATCGGCACTGGCTAAAAGCTCTTTAATATCAGTACTTACAGGGGCATGAGTGTGGCCATCCTCGCTACCGGCTCCACCAATATGTCCGTAAATCCGCACACGATCACGAACCTGTCCGCCTAATAGTTGATAGACAGGAACCCCGAGCGCTTTTCCCTTAATGTCCCAGAGCGCTTGATCAATTCCAGAAAGCGCAGAGTCCATAATCGCACCACCGCGATAGAAGGAACCTTTCTTCATCCGTTGCCAGAGACGCTCGATTTCAAAAGGATTTTTGCCCACTACATCGAGCATCAATTCATTCACAGCAGCTGCAACAGTATGGGCTCTGCCCTCAAGTACTGGTTCGCCCCAGCCAGAAATTCCTTCGTCAGTCTCTATCTTAAGAAAGACCCAACGTGGTGCAAGGAAAAAGACTTCGAACTTGGTAACGATCACAATGGCCTCCTACGGATTACGCAAAGCCTATTCTCGCTCTTTGCCTTAATCAAGTGAGGTTAGTTAAATACTTTGCCTGGATTCAAAATATTATTTGGATCAAGTGTTAATTTGATTGACTTCATAACACCCACCGCCGCAGCGCCTGTCTCTGCAACTAAGGCATCAATTTTTCCGGAGCCGATTCCATGCTCACCTGTGCATGTTCCACCCATCTCAATAATCCGCATCGTGATCTCATGAGTGATGTGTCGGACCTCTTCGAGCTCCTCTGGTTTATTAGGATCGATGATGATCCCGCAGTGGAAGTTTCCATCGGCAACGTGTCCCAATATTGAATAGGGATACTTATATTTAGCCAGGACTTGATCGGCAACCATCACCGCATCAGCTAGTTTTGACAATGGAACAGCAGCATCAGTGCTCACCGCTCGTTTTCCGGGATTAGCCGCAATGCTAGCCCAGTATGCATTGTGTCGAGCTTGCCATAATTTGCGGCGAGCATCCTCGTCGGTAGTCCACTCAAACTCACTTCCACCAAACTCGGCAACAATCTCTTTGACAGAGGATGCATCTTCTTGCACACCTTGTGGGCTGCCGTGGAATTCAAAGAACAACGTTGGAGCTTCAGTCAGCGTTAAACCATCATGAGCATTCACATTTTTAATGCTCTGGGCATCTAAGAATTCACAGCGAGCAATCGATATTCCGGTTCGCACAATTGCAGTTGCCGCACTGACACCTTCTGCAAGTGTAGGAAAGCGCACAATTGCCGCTGCCATTTTCTCGGGAATACCAAATACTCGAAGCGTTAATTCAGTGATTACCGCAAGAGTGCCCTCTGAACCCACGAGCAATCTCGTTAAGTCATAGCCGGCAGATAGTTTTCTCGTCTCACGGCCAGTTCGAATGATTGTGCCATCAGCTAGAACGGCTGTCAGTGCTAAAACATTCTCGCGCATAGATCCGTAGCGAACGGTGGTTGTTCCTGCGGCACCGGTTGAAGCCATGCCGCCCAATGTGGCATCGGCGCCAGGATCGACAGAGAAAAACAGACCAGAGTCAGCTAACTTTTTATTGAGCGCCATGCGATGTACGCCCGGCTGTACGCGCACTAATAAATCATCGCTGCGGATATCAATAATTTTGTTCATATCGGTCAGATCTAGTGAGACTCCACCAAATAACGGCAACACGTGTCCTTCAAGAGATGAGCCAGCACCGAAGGCAACGACTGGGATTTTCTCTTT
>CANLHC010000006.1 GCA_947490625.1 Candidatus Nanopelagicaceae bacterium | reverse complement strand
GGGATAACAGATATTGCCCTTTGTGGATTGGCAAAAAGATTGGAAGAAATCTGGTTGCCACACTCCTCTGATCCTTTGATTATGCCGCGCACCAGCGAAGGAATGTACTTATTGCAAAGAATCCGAGATGAAGCGCATCGATTCGCAATTACTTTTCACCGCTCACGCAGATCAAAGGTGATGCTCGAATCTGTCCTGGATGAGATAGAACAGCTAGGGCATGTTCGCCGAACGGCGCTACTTGATCGATTCGGTTCAGTTGGCGCACTGAAGAAGGCAACTATGCACGATATCTCGGCGACTCCCGGTATCGGAGAAAAAATCGCCAGCATTATCTGGAACCATCTCAATCGCGACGATTCACAAGCACCAGAGGGTGTGGATATGCAGACAGGTGAGATTCTAGAAAGGTAGCCGGCAGAGCACGGTAGGCGCGAGAAAAGGTACTTGACGACGGTGGCAGACTGTAGCCATGGAAGAACGGGAACTCTTAATTCTCACCGGGATGTCCGGAGCTGGGCGATCAACTGTCGCCCATGCGCTAGAAGATCACGGTTGGTATGTGGTTGATAACCTTCCGCCCGCACTTCTCCCAGATTTAGCATCACACACAATAGGTTCTGAATTCGAATCAGTGGCGGTAGTAGTAGACGTGCGCGGCGGAAAATTCTTCGATGAGTTGAGTACATCGCTGGCGACGTTGAAGGCGAAGAAAGTCCCATTTAGATTGCTATTTCTTGATGCAAGCGACCAGGTGTTAGTGGCTCGTTTTGAATCCACACGTCGTCCACATCCGCTGCAGGGTGCAGAGCGAATCGTTGATGGAATATCGCGCGAGAGAGCGAAACTCGATGAACTTCGTGGAAGCGCTGACATTGTGATCGATTCAAGTAATCTCAACGTCCATCAACTTGAAAAACGAGTTGCCGAAATATTCTCACCTGGCTCACTCAGCGCTATCCGCATCAATGTACTGTCATTTGGATTCAAATACGGCATCCCTGTTGATTCAGATCTCTTGCTAGATGCGCGCTTTATTCCTAATCCACATTGGGTCCCAGAGCTTCGCCCTCTGACTGGGCTCGATGAGCAAGTCTTTACGGCAGTAACCAAGAGTGAAGGAGTCGAAGAGTTCATCCGATCCTATGTATCGGTGCTTATCCAAATGATTCCTGGTTATCTTCGCGAAGGAAAGCGCTTCGTCACACTTGCAATTGGGTGCACCGGTGGTAAACATCGAAGCGTCTCTGTCGCCCGAGAAATCGCCCGACAACTATCTGAGCATTCATCTGATTTTGAAATTTCGGCTCATGCCACGCATAGAGATGTGGGTCGCGAGTAAGAGATGTCTGCACCACACGTTGTCGCACTTGGCGGCGGTCATGGTTTATTCGCCACTTTAACTGCATTGCGATCAATTACATCTGAGATCACTGCCATCGTTACAGTCGCTGACAATGGTGGATCTAGTGGTCGCCTCCGTGAAGAGTTTCCAATTTTTCCACCGGGTGATCTTCGTATGGCGCTAGCTGCCCTGTGCGGAGATGATGAATGGGGTCGAAGTTGGGCGCAGATTATGCAATATCGCTTCACAAGCGATGGACCACTTAATGGCCATGCAGTAGGCAATCTTCTCTTAGCTGCACTGTGGGATCGCGACGATGATCCCGTTGATGGGCTAGATCGAGTGGCAGCGTTATTGAAAGTTAATGGTCGGGTATTGCCCATGGCTAGTGAGCCATTAGATATAGAGGCAGTCTTTATCAACGATGGTAAAAAAGAAATTATTCGGGGCCAGAAAGAAGTAGCTGTCGCAGACGGAAAGTTTGAATCATTACGGTTGATTCCTGAGAATCCTCGCGCTCGAGTAGAGGCACTTGATGCAATTGATAAAGCAGGGATTGTCTCGATGGGCCCAGGCTCTTGGATTTCTAGCGTACTTCCACACGTTCTGGTTCCAGAACAGCGCGATGCGTTGATTTCCACAAAGGCAAAGAAGGTATTGATACTTAATCTGGATGAGCAACATGCAGGAGAATTTTCAGGGCGCAGTGCGATTGATCACTTGAGTGCGATCCAGAGCTTGGCAGTCGACCTGCAATTTGACTATGTGATTGCAGATTCATCAATGATTGAAGTGGGCAATACAGCCGAGATCCTTCGAGAAAAAGTTTCAACCCAAGGTGGAGAGTTGTTAGCCGCAGATCTGCGCAGCGCAGCGAACAGAAATCACCACGATCCGAAAAAATTAGCCCTTCTTTTCTCGCACATTGTCGGGAAATCTTTGGTTGGATAGCCCAATGGCTATGACTGCAGCGGTAAAAGATGAACTCAGCCGCCTTTCGGTGACCCGACCATGTTGCCGTAAGGCCGAAGTTTCATCCCTTCTCCGTTTTGCGGGTGGTTTACATATAGCAGCGGGAAAAGTTGTTATCGAGGTTGAATTAGATACATCTCAGAGTGCTCGTAGGTTGAAGAAAGATATCGCCGATATTTACGGACATGACAGTGACTTGGCCGTTCTCTCATCAAGCGGCCTGCGCAAGGGCTCTCGGTATGTTGTTCGCGTTATCGAATCAGGTGATGCGTTAGCTAGACAGACTGGGTTGATCGATGGAAATGGTCGCCCGATCCGTGGACTTCCACCACAAGTTGTTTCGGCAAATATCTGTGATGCCGAGGCAGCATGGCGAGGGGCTTTTATTGCACATGGCTCACTGACTGAACCGGGACGCTCTTCTTCCCTTGAGATCACATGTCCTGGTCCCGAAGCGGCGCTTGCTTTGGTCGGTGCCGCACGACGTCTCGGGATTGCCGCTAAGGCGCGCGAGGTGCGCGGAGTTGATCGAGTTGTTATTCGTGATGGTGATGCGATTGGCGTATTGCTCACTCGTTTAGGCGCACATGAAAGTGTCCTTGCATGGGAAGAGCGACGTATGCGTCGTGAAGTGCGTGCAACTGCAAATCGGCTTGCCAATTTTGATGATGCCAACCTTCGCCGGTCAGCACGTGCCGCCGTTGCAGCTGCTGCGCGTGTACAACGTGCGATGGAAATTCTTGGTCCTGAGATTCCGGATCACTTAAAAGAAGCGGGTGAGTTACGAATCAGTCATGGTCAAGCCAGCCTTGAGGAGTTAGGTTCACTTGCAACTCCGCCTATGACAAAAGATGCGATCGCAGGTCGGATTCGTAGATTGTTGGCGATGGCGGATAAACGCGCATCTGAATTAGGAATTCCTGATACCGAAGCGGGATTATCGCCTGACCTGCTCGGCGAGTAGTAGTTACCGGCTCTCGCCGACTGATAAGGTTGGCTCAGACCCCAGTGTTGTGGCAGATAGTGTGCCGACTTCCTTAAGTGGGTCCCTCTAGAAAAAGGTTTACTTATGATTAATGTAGGAATTAATGGTTTTGGACGCATTGGCCGCAACTTCTTTCGCGCCGCACTGGCAAACCCTGAGATAAACATTGTTGCCATCAACGACCTCACCGATAACGCAACCCTTGCCCACCTACTTAAGTACGACTCTATTTTGGGCCGCCTCGGATTAGAGGTCTCACATACAGATGAGACCCTCACTGTCGGTGGAAAGATAATGAAAGTTTTTGCAGATCGCGATCCAGCAAATCTTCCATGGGGCGCAGTCGGTGCCGACATTGTCATTGAATCTACTGGACATTTCACTAAAGCAGCCGATGCGGGCAAACATATCGCCGCGGGTGCCAAGAAGGTAATTATCTCAGCACCAGCATCGGATGAAGATATTACGATCGTGATGGGTGTCAATCACGAAAAGTATGATCCTGCAAACCACCACATCATTTCAAATGCATCATGCACAACAAACTGTCTTGCACCGATGGCGAAGGTTCTTCACGATAACTGGGGAATTGTTAAAGGTCTGATGACAACAATTCACGCCTACACTAATGATCAAGTTATTCTTGATTTTCCTCATAAAGATCTGCGTCGCGCACGAGCAGCAGCAACAAATATGATTCCAACCTCAACCGGGGCTGCCAAGGCGATCTCCCTGGTATTGCCCGAGCTCAAGGGCAAGCTTGATGGTTATGCGATGCGTGTTCCAGTTCCAACCGGATCTGCGACAGATCTCACCGTCGAACTAGCGAAAGAGGCAACTGTTGCCGAGATCAATGCAGCGATGAAGGCTGCAGCGCAGGGCTCGCTCAAGGGATTCCTTTCTTACACCGAAGATCCAATCGTCTCTTCCGATATCGTCACAGATCCTTCTTCATGTATCTTCGACTCAGGCCTTACCAAAGTAATCGGAAACCAAGTAAAGATTGTTGGTTGGTATGACAACGAGTGGGGATACTCAAATCGTCTCGTCGATCTTGTTGGGCTTGTTGGTAAAAAACTCTAATGCAATTGCAGGGTAGCGATCTCGCTGGAAAGCGCGTCTTTCTCCGCTGTGATCTCAATGTGCCACTTAAAGATGGTGTCATTACTGATGACGGTCGAATAAAGGCTTCGCTCCCAACAATTCAATACCTGATTTCTGCTGGTGCCAGCGTTGTGATTGCCGCTCACTTAGGTCGCCCTAAGGGCGAATTCAAACCAGAGCTCTCCTTAGCCCCTGTTGCCACACGTCTGGCTGAATTACTAGGAAGAACGGTTTCTTTTCCTGGTGCAGTGGACGGTAGCGCTGTCACCTCTGCCGCGGCAGATCTCAAGCCGGGAGATGTTCTCCTATTGGAAAATATTCGATTTACTGCAGCAGAGACATCTAAAGAAGAGTCAGAGCGTCAAGTGCTCGCACAGTATTTAGCTTCTCTTGCTGACTTCTACGTAGGAGATGGCTTTGGTGCAGTTCATCGAAAGCATGCATCAGTTTATGATCTTCCACAGCTACTCCCACACGCTGCGGGTTTATTAGTCAGTGCAGAAGTTGACGTTCTTAAGAAATTGACCGTTGAACCAGCCCGACCTTATGGAGTAGTACTTGGCGGCTCGAAGGTTTCAGATAAAATTGGAGTGATTTCCAATCTCCTCAATAAAGTTGATGTCATGGCTGTTGGTGGTGGAATGGTCTTTACATTTCTGGCCGCACAAGGACATCAGATTGGTAAGTCACTTGTTGAAGTAGACCTTATTCCAACGGTGAAAGAGTTAATCGAAAAGGCACAGAAGGCGGGAGTCAGATTAATTCTGCCCACCGATATCGTTGTAGCTCCTGAATTTGCTATCGATTCGCAACCCACACTCGTTCCAGCTGATGCAATTCCGGCTGATCAGATGGGTCTTGATATTGGTCCAGAATCTGCCAAAGCATTCGCAGCAGCAATCGCTGATTGTGAGACTGTTTTTTGGAATGGACCTATGGGAGTCTTTGAATTCCCGAATTTTGCTCATGGTACAAAGGTTGTTGCAGAAGCTCTTACTCACGTCTCTGGAATATCAGTTGTTGGTGGCGGTGACTCCGCCGCAGCAGTGAGAGCGCTAGGTTTTGCCGATAGCGACTTCGGATATATCTCAACAGGCGGGGGAGCATCTCTGGAATACCTTGAGGGTAAAGAACTCCCGGGTCTTAAGGCACTTGATCTCTAATCTTGCTGTAATTTACAACCACCTCAAAGGAGAAAAATATGCGCAAGCCACTGATGGCGGGCAATTGGAAGATGAACCTCAATCACCTTGAGGCGATTGCAGTTGCACAGAAGCTTGTCTATTCACTTTCTGATAAAGATTATGATGCGGTTGATATTGCAATTCTCCCTCCGTTTACCGATATTCGATCCATTCAAACGCTTATCGATGGAGATCGTCTTCGCTTGCTCTACGGTGCACAAGATGTATCTCCAGAAAATGGGGGAGCCTTCACTGGCGATATTTCCGGATCAATGCTCTCAAAATTAGGCTGCACCTTTGTCGTAGTGGGTCACTCTGAGCGTCGGGCTATCCATAAAGAAGATGATGCAGTCGTTAATAAGAAGATTCGTGCAGCTCTTGCCCACGATCTCATCCCAATTTTCTGCGTCGGAGAAGAACTCCCAATCCGTGAATCTGGCGCTCATGTGTCACATGTGATCCGCCAAGTGCGTGCTGGTTTAGAAGGTTTTACAAAGCCAGAGTTGAAGAAAGTTGTCATCGCTTACGAACCTGTCTGGGCAATTGGAACCGGTAAGACTGCTACCCCAGAAGATGCACAAGAAGTCTGCGCAGCTATTCGGGAAGAAGTGGGAGTTATTGGTTCACCAGAGATTGCTGCAGGAATGCGCATTCTTTACGGTGGCTCGGTGAAGTCTTCCAATATCGTTGAGATTATGAAGCAGAGCGATGTTGATGGCGCGTTAATCGGGGGAGCAAGCCTTGATCCCGAGGAACTCGCAAAAATTTCCAAGTTTTACGCACAAGAATCCCTCTAGTTTTACCGAGGGCAGGTGCTCGCTCGCCCTTGGAATCTAGTATCCTTCCCTTCTACGATGTAAGGAGCACGGCAAATGGCCCTCGGACTTTCTATCTTTCTGATCGCAATGAGCATCATCATGATCCTTCTCGTCCTTCTCCATAAAGGTAAGGGCGCAGGACTTTCTGACCTCTTCGGTGGTGGAGTCTCCTCAAACTACGGAGGTTCATCAGTAGTTGAGCGCAACCTTGATCGCCTCACCATTGTCGTGGGTGGTCTCTGGTTCGCCGGCGTTGTTGCTCTCTCATTAGTGTTGAAGGGATAAGACGATGGCAAGTGCTATTCGTGGAAGTCGAGTCGGCGCTGGCCCAATGGGCGAGGCCGAGCGCGGAGATCAAATTGAGCGCGCAACAGTTTCATACTGGTGCGGTAACGGCCACGAAGTTCGCCCATCATTTGCAGTAGAAGAGACTGTTGTTATTCCTGCCGAATGGGATTGCCCTAAGTGCGGTCTTCCAGCCGGTCGCGATCGCAATAAGCCACCTACTGCTGTCGTCAATGTGCCCTACAAAACTCACCTTGCCTATGTCAAAGAGCGCCGTACAGATACAGAAGGTGCCAAGATTCTTGAAGATGCACTGAAGAAACTGCGCGGTGATGAGTAATTTAAAGTAAGCGAGCAGCTTCCAAAAGTTGAGTGATTCCCGCTGGGCGATCTTCTAGATGAAGACGCAGTAGCGGGAATTTTCTTTTCTGCAGCGCTTGAAAGTCACCTAGCGCTTGAGCCATCAACAGAGTCTCAAAGCTGAAGTCCGAACCCGGAATTTCGAAGTTGGTCTGGCAGGCACCGGTGATCTGTAGAAAAGCGCCATTGGGTTGGCCGCCTTTATGAAATTGGCCGGTTGAATGAAGAAAACGCGGACCCCATCCAAAGGTAACTGGCACGCCTGATTTTTCTGAGAGTATCTTTCGCAACTCGTGGATTCTTTTATCGTCCTTGCGATCAAGGTATGCCTGAATTGAGATATAGCCACCTGCTGGAACGTTCTGAATCAATGCACGAAGTGATTGACCAAGTGAATTTTCTCCACCAAAAATTGCTATCTCTTTATCAGAATGTGGCGCAATGAATTCAGGGAGAACGCCCTTCCATTGGCTCAATAACTCTGCTGTCGCACTCTTTGCCTCGGCGACATTGGGTTGATTAAATGGATCGATTTCGAGTCCAGCACCTACAAGGGCTGTTACCCACTCCCAGAAAATAAAGTGCTCACCTAGTTCGCCGGTAACTACAAGATCCGCATCGCTTTCGGAGAACGATACGGTGAGTGCGCCACCAACTCCAGCGGAGTCTAAATCCTCCACAGCAACAGGCAGTCTTCCAACACCTGACTTGCCAGTGGATTCTGCGATCAGTTGTTCTATCCAATCAGAGAGCCCGTGAAGTCCTGAGCCCTGCTCGACAAATGAGATGTATTGCTCTGTTTGAGTGAGAAGTATTGCGGCAACATCGATAATGAATTCAGAGTGAGATACAAACTCTTTCTTGGCATCTGCTGCTTGGTCAAGAATTACCGACACGTCAACTCCGACGAGTGCACTTGGCACCAAACCAAAGGCGGTCAATGCGCTGAAGCGACCACCGACATGTGGATCGGCATTGATTACGGTAAGACCTTCTTGTCTGGCCTGAAGATCTAGTGGTGAACCTGGATCAGTGATAACCAGGAGATGCGATGACAAAGCGAGCCCAGCTTTTTCATATGCTTGGCTAAAGAGTGCTCGCGCAGATGCAGTCTCGATGGTGGATCCAGATTTCGATGAGACAACGAGAAGAGTGGAAGTCAAATCACCAGCCAGGGCATCTGCCACATAGTCAGGATCAGTTGAGTCGAGTATGAAGAGATTCTTCTGATAACTCTGAGCAATAACTTCAGGAGCTAGGGAAGAGCCACCCATTCCGGCCAAAACGATTCTCTTGATATGTGAGAAGCGCGCAATGACTGCATCGATTTCGGGTAAAAGTTCACGCGATGTCTCTGGCAGATCAACCCAGTTGAGTCGAATCGCTGCCTCCACCGCAGCTTCAGTACCCCATGTGTTCGGATCTTTCGCTGCAATGCGCAGATGCGCTCTTTCTAACTTTTGGTAGAGATCACTTGAACGATCAACGCGAGAGACCGCTGATCCGTAGATCTTCATCTATTTCATTTCCTTCTTTACAGAATCGAGCAGATCAATCCACGACTGGGCAAATTTCTTCACGCCATCTTCTTCAAGGAATTTCGTGATGGCAGCGAGAGATATTCCCGTCTCTTCGAGATCACGGATATGTTTCTTGGAATTCGCGATTTGAGGTGAAATCGAATCACCGTTAATAGTGCTGTGGTCCAGAACTGCATCAAGTGTTGTTGGCGGCATGGTGTTTACAGTGTGAGCTGCGATTAATTGATCGACGTAGAGGGTGTCCGGATACGCTGGATCCTTCACACCGGTAGATGCCCACAGCGGTCGCTGCACGTGTGCGCCTGCCTTTTGTAGAGGGATCCATCTCTCTGACTGGAATCTTTCTTGAAAAAGGGCATAGGCAACGTGGGCGTTTGCGAGGGCAATTTTTCCCATAAGGCTGGTGTTACCAATTGCTTTGAGTTCCTTATCGACTGCGCTATCTATACGCGATATGAAAAATGATGCAACGGAATGAATCGTCGAAAGATCACGGCCTTGCGATGCAGCGATTTCAATTCCCTTAATGAATGCATCAATGACCTGGGCATATCTTTCAACCGAGAAAATAAGTGTGACATTGACGCTAATACCTTGGCCGATCAAGGCCGTGATGGCTGGAAGGCCTTCGATAGTTGCGGGAACTTTAATCATGACGTTTGGACGATCTACCATCGAGAAAATAGCTGCACCTTCACTGATCGTTGCTGCGGTATCTCGAGCCAGCCGTGGATCCACTTCGATACTTACTCGACCGTCGATACCGTTACTTGAACGATAGAGATCGAGGAAGAGATCGCAGGCAATGCGGACGTCGTCGGTCGTTAATTTCTGAACGAGGGTATCTACATTCGCGCCGTGGAAAGCTGCGATATCAGCAGCGTAATCTGCCGATCCGGTGATTGCTGCAGCAAAGATACTTGGATTAGTTGTTACCCCCCGGACTCCGTCATGGGCAATTCGATGGACAAGACTAAGTCGATCATCACCTGAGAGCTTTGCTCGAGATAAATCATCTAGCCAGATTGATGTTCCCGCAGCGAGGATCTGGTCGTGCTTCATCCTCGTGCTGCCAGAACTTTTGCTACGACATTCTCTGCACTAAATCCAAACTCCTTAAAGAGTTCTCCAGCAGAGGCAGATGCACCGTAGTGATCAAGACTAATGATGACTCCTGAATCGCCGACATAGTCTCGCCAACCCATAGATATACCTGCTTCGATACTGACTCGAAGTGCTGAAGCTGGAATTACCTGATCTCTATACTGCTGACTCTGCTGCGCAAACCATTCCAGACATGGAGCGCTCACAACCGACGTCGAGATACCTTGAGCGTTAAGGATTTCTGCACTTGCAACAGCGACGCTTACCTCTGAACCGGTGGCAATAAGAACCACCTCTGCTGTCTTGGGCGAACGAATAAGGGTGTATGCACCTTTATCTACGAGCGCTGCTGAATTCTCCGAGGTACGAGCGAAGACCGGAAGATTTTGACGTGAGAGAAGTAGGCCAGCAGGTTCGCGTCGCAGCAGAATTGATTTCCATGCTTGCGATACTTCGTTGGCATCGGCTGGTCTAATGACTGATAAACCTGGAATAGCGCGAAGTGATGCCAAATGTTCGACCGGTTGGTGTGTTGGCCCATCTTCGCCGAGGCCAATGGAATCGTGTGTCCAGATGAATGTCGTTGGAATATTCATCAGTGCAGCTAGACGAACAGATGGACGCATGTAATCGCTAAAGACTGCGAAGGTTCCACCGAAGGCGCGAGAGAGTCCATGAAGAGTGATGCCATTGAGAATTGATCCCATGGCATGCTCGCGAATTCCGAAGTGAATCACGCGACCATATGGGTCGGCATCAGGGAATGAAGTTGTTGTTGGCAGGAATGAGCGTCCACCTTCGATCGTGGTGTTATTACTCTCGGCTAGATCTGCCGAACCTCCCCAGAACTCTGGAAGTGAGGCAGCGATTGCATTCACCGCCTTGCCGGAAGCTGCGCGGGTTGAGACATCTTTACCCGCTTCAAATGTTGGTAGTGAGGTCTCCCATCCAGCAGGAAGATCATGCGCGATCAAACGTGTGAGTAATTGAGCATGCTCTGGGTGTGATTTCTTCCACGCATCAAAGCGAGAATTCCACTCTTTCCGACTGGCAGCGGCACGATCTTTGACTAAGCGGATGTGCGTCAAGACTTCATCAGGCATTGCAAACTTTTCCTGTGGATCCAGACCTAGGAGCGTCTTCGTTGCTTCAATCTCGGCATCACCGAGTGCTGAGCCGTGCGATTTGGCAGTGTTACGCAACTTTGGCGCAGGCCAAGCGATCACTGATTTCATGCGAATAAGAGTGGGTTTCTTACTCTGATTTTTTGCATCGGTCATTGCTTGATCGAGTGCGGGGAGGTCTACATTTCCATCTGCAAGAGTTGCAACTTCAATGACATCCCAACCATATGCACGGTATCGTGCTGAAACATCTTCAGTAAATGCCAGATGCGTATCACCTTCAATTGAAATTCGATTATCGTCATAGATGACATTGAGATTGCCAAGTTCCTGAGTTCCGGCCAACGATGAAGCTTCCGCACTCACGCCTTCTTGTAGATCTCCATCGGAACAAATAACCCAAATGGTGTGATCAAAAGGTGATTGACCAGCAGGTGCTGCAGGATCTAGCAAGCCACGCTCAAAGCGCGCTGCCATTGCAAATCCAACAGCGGTGGAGATTCCTGCACCAAGCGGGCCGGTTGTCATTTCGACTCCATCGGTATGTCCATACTCTGGATGACCGGGGGTGAGTGAACCGTGTGTGCGAAATTCCTGTAAATCTTTCATGGTCAGCCCGTAGCCACTGAAGAACAGTTGCGTATAGAGGGTCATCGAGGAATGTCCGCACGAAAGAATAAAGCGATCGCGTCCTAACCACTTGGGATCAGAAGGATCATGAACAAGGTGGCGCTGAAAGAGCGCGTAAGCAGCAGGAGCAAGTGACATTGCAGTCCCGGGATGGCCATTGCCCACTTTTTGAACGGCATCCATCGCAAGTGCGCGCGCGAGAGCGATCGCACGATCATCAAGCGGGCTCCACTGTGACATCGTTTTCATTTACTCTCCCTTTCGATCCTTTGGAACTCGAACAACTGTGAGACGAATACGCCAGGCTGCTATCCAAAAGAGGACAGCACCAAGAAGATGGAAGGCAACCAAAATTTCTGGAACGCCGGTGACATATTGAATATAGCCAATCGCCCCTTGACCTAGTGAAATGCCTAGGAAGATAACAATTGCTCGCTTTGTTGCCATCTTCACTTGTGGTACGACCAGATAAGCGATTGTTAAACCCATCAAGAAAATCACTGCATCTGTGTGCAGTACCGTCATGCTACGGATATCAAAACCAAAGCGTTGTGCAGCTTTATCTCCGGCATGTGGACCGCTTCCTGTGACAAGTGCACCAAGTACAAGAACTACGAAGGCAAGCGCAAGGTGTGTACCTGAGATGATCCGTAGTGATGTGGTTTTAATTGGAGTTCTTGACACTGGGCCAGATCGGCGCGAGTAAAGTGAAGCCGCCCCAGCAATTAGAATCATTGAAAGAAGGAGGTGCGCTGCAACTGTTAACGGATGAAGACCGGTGAGCACTGTTATACCCCCGAGAGCTCCCTGGGCAAGAATGCCAATCAGTTGTCCGGCCGCAAGAGGCCTTAGATCTCTTCTTTTTGTTTTTAGAACTTCGATAACCACAGCAAGTGCTGCAATAAGCAACGCAAATGTCAGGAGACGATTTCCGAATTCAATCCATACCTGATGCTGCGGTTCGATTTGAGTTGCAACTGGTGTAAATGAACCTTCAGAGCACTCTGGCCACGTCGGGCAACCGAGTCCAGATCCTGTGAGGCGAACAGCGCCCCCTGTGATTACCAGAGCGCCTTGGAGAAAGAAAAGGACTCCATACAAGGCGGTACGAATACGCATATCTCTAGCCTATTCCAGTGGGGGGAGTGTTCGAGTAGAAGGCAGGAGTTAATTACGATACATTCGTGTTGTGAAAATCGGCGATGCGCTGGGCCAGGATCTCCCTACAAGGGATGCCATCGCGCGCCTGATTCTTGAGCATGGACCTGCCACGGCATCGGCTTTGAGTCAATCTCTCGCCTTAACTCCTGCAGGAATTCGCAGACATTTGGAGCTCCTTGTCGCAGATGGAATTTTGGAAGCGCGAGAACCGCGTACTGCTTCGACACGGGGACGAGGACGTCCATCGAAGGTATTTCTCATGACCGATGCTGGTCGGGCGCAATTTGAACACACCTACGATGACTTAGCAGTCTCAGCGTTGAGGTTCATGGCATCACACTCGGGGGAGCACCTTGTCGCATCATTTGCACAAGCGAGGGCAGATGAGATTGAAACAAAAGCTAACGAATACATCGAAAACAATAAAACACCACGAAAGAACGACAAGGTTGCGCTCCTTGCAGAATTTCTCACCGACCAGGGTTATGCAGCCAGTGTTGAAGATCGCGGTTTGGGTGAAGAGATTTGCCAACATCACTGTCCAATTGCCCACGTTGCATCGGCCTACCCACAACTCTGTGAAGCAGAAACACAAGCATTCTCTCGTTTACTTGGAACCCATGTTCAACGTCTAGCAACTATCGCTCATGGTGATGGTGTCTGTACTACTTATATTCCTCAACTCACAACTACTGCTGGAAAGGCACAATAATGACAACAGCACATCCTGAACTCGACGGCCTTGGTAATTATGAATACGGCTGGGCAGATAAGACTGATGCTGGTGCAAAAGCTAAGCGCGGAATCAACGAAGATGTAGTTCGTGATATCTCAGCGAAGAAGAACGAGCCGCAGTGGATGTTAGACCTACGCCTTAAGGGACTTGCTCTCTTCGAGAAGAAGCCTATGCCGTCATGGGGTAGCGATCTCTCAGGTATCTTCTTCGACACAATCAAGTACTTTGTGCGCTCCACTGAAAAGCAGGCAACTACGTGGGATGACCTGCCAGATGACATTAAAAATACTTATGATCGCCTTGGTATTCCAGAGGCAGAGAAGCAGAGATTAGTCTCTGGAGTAGCGGCACAGTACGAATCAGAAGTGGTCTATCACTCCATTAGAGAAGATCTAGAAAAGCTCGGAGTTCTCTTCCTTGATACTGATACAGCCCTGCGCGAACACCCAGAGCTATTCCGTGAATACTTCGGAACAGTTATCCCTGTAGGAGATAACAAGTTTGCAGCGCTTAATACCTCTGTCTGGTCAGGTGGATCATTTATCTACGTTCCAAAGGGCGTTCATGTTGATATTCCCCTTCAGGCATATTTCAGAATTAATACCGAAAATATGGGTCAATTCGAACGCACACTCATTATTGCCGATGAAGATTCATACATTCATTATGTTGAAGGCTGCACCGCGCCTATTTACAAGTCAGACTCACTGCACTCTGCTGTCGTAGAGATCATTGTCAAAAAGGGTGCACGCGTTCGTTACACAACAATTCAGAACTGGTCTAACAATGTGTACAACCTCGTCACCAAGCGTGCAACATGCGCAGAAGGTGCAACGATGGAATGGGTCGATGGAAATATTGGATCAAAGGTAACAATGAAGTACCCAGCAGTTCTATTGATGGGTCCTCATGCTAAGGGCGAGACACTCTCACTTGCATTTGCCGGTCCTGGTCAACACCAAGATTCTGGTGCAAAGATGGTTCACGCAGCTCCTTACACATCATCGTCTGTCATCTCGAAATCAGTAGCACGTGGTGGTGGAAGAACGTCATACCGCGGACTTGTCCAAGTGCAAGAGGGTGCTCATCACTCTGCCAGCACTGTGAAGTGTGATGCTCTTCTAGTCGACACAATTTCGCGTTCAGATACATACCCATATGTAGATATCCGTGAAGATGATGTCTCCATGGGTCACGAAGCGACAGTCTCGAAAATTAGCGATGATCAACTCTTCTACTTGATGTCACGCGGACTTAACGAAGATGAAGCAATGGCGATGATTGTTCGTGGCTTTATCGAGCCAATTGCTCGTGAGCTACCAATGGAATACGCCCTCGAACTTAACCGCCTTATCGAGCTCCAGATGGAAGGGGCCGTTGGGTAATGACTGCACTGCAATCAAATGTGCTGGACATTCATACCCCGCAAGGTCGTGAAGAGGCGTGGCGTTTTACTCCTCTGAAACGTTTAGCGGGTATGCACGATGGAAGTGCTATTACTTCTCTTCTCAATTCGCTTCAGCCGGTTCAGGCGTTGCCTTCAGGTGTCAGCTTTGACACTGTGGAAGCTGACGCATTCTCGCCAACTGATGATGCAATCACACAGCGGATACGCGCTTTTTCAAAGACGGTGCAACGACTGACCATCTCCAAGAACTCTGAGATAGCCCAACCGATTCATTTCTCACGATCGATGCGAGATCTCAATTCAGTTGAGTTTGCTCGAATTCAGATTGTTGTTGAACCGCATGCAAAAGCTACGGTGATCTTTGAGAACTCAGGTGATTTGCGAATTGGTGAGGATCTGGAAATTCAGGTAGGAGCTGGGGCACATCTGACCTTTATCTCTCTGCAAGAGTGGGGTGCTTCGTCTATTCACGCAGCCCGCCACAATGCTGTAGTTGAACGTGATGCCACCTTCAATTCCATCATCGTCACCGTTGGCGGATCACTTGTTCGCCTTCTCCCTACAGTTGAGTTTGCTGGTCCTGGATCAAGTGCTGAACTACTCGGTGTCTACTTTGCAACTGCTGGTCAGTTCTTCGAGCACCGCATCTTTGTTGATCACCTCGTTCCTCAAGCCAAGTCGCGCGTGAATTACAAAGGCGCGTTAGCTGGCCAAGATGCCCACACCGTTTGGATTGGCGACGTATTTATTCGTGCGGCGGCAGAGGGAACTGATACCTATGAGCTCAACCGAAATCTACTTCTCTCAGATGGAGCACGTGCTGATTCGGTTCCTAATCTAGAGATCGAAACTGGTGAAATTGTTGGAGCGGGTCACGCCAGCACCACAGGTCGATTCGATGATGAGCAACTCTTCTACTTGATGTCTCGCGGAATCAATAGCGCGGATGCACGCAGGCTTGTTGTTCGTGGGTTCTTTACCGAGATTGTTTCTCAGATCAAGGATCAAGTGATCGAAGATCGAATCATGGCACGGATAGATGATGAACTTGCTAAAGCGGGGGCAATCAATGGCTGACCTATCTTTTGCATCTTTAGTTGAAGGAAAGCCAGTCAAGCTTGAAAAAGATGGCAAGACGATTTGTGTTGCGCGTGTGGGCGATGAGGTTTTTGCCGTCGATGACACATGCTCGCATTCAGATGCGTCGCTATCTGAAGGAGATGTTTCACAATTTAAAATCGAGTGTTGGCTTCATGGAGCTGAATTCGACCTGCGCACGGGTGAGGCGCTGACACCGCCAGCGGTAGCACCACTTAAATCTTATGAAATACATGTTGACGGAGACTCCGTCACAGTGGAAATCTAATCGGGGATATACATGAGCACACTTGAAATTCGTGGATTAAAGGTAAGCGTTACCACCGAAAATGGGGATGTTGAAATTCTCAAGGGGGTAGACCTCACCATCAAATCAGGCGAGACACATGCAATCATGGGTCCTAACGGCTCAGGAAAATCCACTCTTGCGTATTCAATTGCTGGTCACCCTAAATACACAATTACCGGAGGCACAGTAACTCTCGACGGTGCAGACGTTCTTGAGATGTCTGTAGATGAGCGCGCAAAGGCAGGTCTATTCCTTGCGATGCAGTATCCAGTTGAGGTGCCAGGCGTCTCTGTCTCTAACTTCCTACGAACTGCAGCAACAGCCCTACGTGGTGAGGCTCCAAAACTGCGCGAGTGGGTTGGCGAAGTTAAGGGTGCAATGGAAGCGCTCAAGATGGATCCATCCTTTGCCTCACGTAATGTCAACGAAGGTTTCTCCGGAGGCGAGAAGAAGCGTCACGAAATTATGCAACTTGAATTGCTCAAGCCGAAGATTGCCATCCTGGATGAAACAGATTCAGGTCTTGATGTTGATGCGCTACGCGTAGTTTCTGAAGGCGTTAATCGCGCTAAGGAGAACAGCAATGTTGGTGTCCTTCTGATTACTCACTACACACGCATCCTCAAGTACATCAAGCCTGACTTCGTGCACGTCTTTGCAAATGGAAAGATTGTGGAAGAGGGCGGTCCTGAACTAGCTGACAAGCTGGAAGCTCAAGGGTACGAGGAGTACGTCAACGCGTAAGCGTTCTCGTTTCATTTATGTCCTTTAACCCTCTCACTGTTCGCGATGACTTTCCGATATTTAATCGGACTATTCGCGACGGTAAGAGGTTGGTCTATTTAGATAGCGGAGCTACATCACAGAAGCCTCAGGTGGTGATCGATTCCGAACTCGATTTCTATCGCCTACATAATGCCGCTGTTCATCGTGGCGCTCACCAACTTGCAGAAGAAGCGACAGATCTCTTTGAGGGAGCCAGAAGTAAACTCGCTGAGTTTCTCGGAGCAGAGACTGATGAAGTGATTTTCACTAAAGGTGCCACCGAGTCCCTGAATTTGATCGCATATGCGATGGGAAATTCCCCACGTGGAAATAGATTTCATATCGCAGAGGGTGACCGCATTGTCCTGACAGAGATGGAACACCATGCCAACCTCATTCCTTGGCAACAGTTAGCAGCGCGGACAGGCGCTGAACTAATCTGGTTTAACGTTACTGCCGATGGTCGTTTAGATCTCTCACAAATTTCAGAACTGATCACATCAAAGACCAAAGTTGTTGCCCTGACTCATCAATCAAATGTTTTGGGAACCATCAATCCTTTAGACGAAATCGTGAATGCGGCACATGCTGTTGGCGCTGTTGTTGTCCTCGATGCATGTCAATCGGTTCCACATATGAAAGTTGATGTGAAAGAGCTCGGAGTTGATTTCCTTGCTTTCTCTGGCCATAAGGCTCTTGGTCCTACAGGTGTAGGAATCATGTGGAGTAAGCGCGAACTCCTTGCTGAGCTTCCACCGTTTCTTACCGGCGGTTCTATGATTGCAGATGTCACTATGACAACAGCAACGTGGGCAAAGGCGCCAGCAAAATTCGAAGCCGGAGTCCCCAATATGGCGCAAGCTGTTGGCCTGGGAGTCGCCATCGATTATCTCTCCGCGATCGGAATGACTGAAATTGCAGCTCATGAACATGCTCTTACCTCTGACTTACTCGGTAAATTGTTGGAGCATAAAGAGATACGCGTAGTTGGCCCACATACGATGGACAATCGCGGGGGAGCACTCTCATTCACTGTTGCAGATATACACCCACATGATCTTGGCCAATTTCTTGATAGTCAGGGTATCGCTGTGCGAACTGGCCATCATTGCGCTTGGCCGTTAACGCGCTCACTTGGCGTTCCCGCGACCACTCGCGCCTCGCTCTATCTCTATAACTCAATAGAAGATAACGATGCGTTGATCTCTGGTATTCATTCGGCTATGAAATATTTCGGCAAATGAACTTAGATAATTTATATCAAGAGGTAATCCTGGATCACTACAAGAATCCATTAAACAAAACTCTTTCAGAAAACTTCGATGTGCAGGTTCATCACATTAATCCAAGTTGCGGTGATGAAATCACACTTAACCTGACTTTAGATGGTCAGACGATTAAAGAAATCACGTGGGATGGCGTTGGCTGTTCGATCTCCCAAGCAAGCGTCTCGATTGCAAGCGATCTTCTGATGGGCAAGTCACTGAGCGAAGTAGAATCAATCTCAGAGGAATTCATTGAATTAATGCAGAGCAAGGGCAAGAAGACTGGTGATGAGGCAGTACTCGAGGATGCAGTCGCGTTAGCCGGTGTTTCCCAATATCCAGCCCGTATCAAATGTGCGCTCTTGGGCTGGATGGCAATTAAAGATGCGACACTGCAAGCGGTGGAGAAGAGATAACCGATAA
>CANLHC010000005.1 GCA_947490625.1 Candidatus Nanopelagicaceae bacterium | reverse complement strand
CAAAGGGAAAGCAGCGATTTGTGCATGCGCTCTAAGGTTTTGCCAGATATGCCGATGAAATTGTTGACGACTTAGCATCCACTCTTACCCCGGAAGAGAAGGCGGAAGTTCTCAATACGTGGAGCTCTGGTGTACTCAATGACTTGGCAATTGGAAAAAGTCACGATGCTGTAGGAGCTGCCCTGGTTGATACCGTAAGGCGATTTGATATCCCCCATCAACACTTTGTCGATTTCCTTCACTCAATGGAGATGGATTTAACCGTTGGCACCTACGCCACATATAAAGATTTGAGCGAATATGTCTACGGCTCAGCGGCAGTCATTGGCCTGCAAATGGTGCCTATTCTTGGACCACTTTCTGACGAGGCGTATCTACCGGCGGAAAAACTTGGTATCGCCTTCCAGTTGGCAAACTTTATTAGAGACGTCGCCGAAGATCTTGATAGGGGACGTATCTATTTGCCTCTTGATGAACTCGCTGCCGAAGGTGTTGATCAAGAGATGCTCTCTGCGCGCAGATTAACGCCTGAAATTGTTCGTGCCCTTAAGTTTCAAATCGCGAGAGTGCGCGAGTTACAGAAAGAAGCCGATCCCGGTATTGAACTACTGCATCCCACAAGCCGCCCCTGCATTCGTGCCGCTAGTGAGCTTTACTGTGGAATTGTTGATGAGGTAGAAGCTATTGGGTACGACATCTTTAACAAGCGGGCACAAACTTCTATGGCCCGCCGAATTCGTGTCGCAGGAAAAGCATATGTACATGCACTTTCTGCTCGACGTGCGCTAGACTAAAAACGCGGGAGCACATGCGCTTGTTACAGGCGCTGCTGAGAGGATCTCAACGTGAGATCGACCGCTAGACCCGTCCGGTAATGCGGATGTGGAAAGGAATCACTCATGTCTACCCTTGAAATCTTTGCAGCACTCTTCTCATTCATCGCAGTCTCTCTCGGAGTTACTGGAAAACGAATTACCTGGCCATTCTGGGTAGTGGGAAGTGTGCTCTATGGTGTCTTCTACTTTCAATCAGAATATTTTGCTAGCGCCGTTCTGCAGATTGTATTTATCGCAGCTGCGATTGCCGGCTGGTTTGGCTGGGGCAAAAATGGTGCCGTACCGGGACGACTTAAAAACTCTTACCGTCTTTACTCACTACTAGGAATCGCCGGATTTACTCTTCTTCTTGGACCAGTACTTGAACGTGTGGGTGCGGCTGCAACATACGCCGATGCCGTACTGCTCTTTGCTTCGATTACTGCTCAGATGCTCATGATTTATCAAAAATATGAAGCGTGGCCGATGTGGCTTGTGATCAACATTGGTTACACAGCGCTTTTTTACTCACAAGAGGTCTACCTGACTTCTGGTCTCTTTCTGATATTTACAATCGTTGCAGCGGTCGGGTGGAGGCAGTGGTATGGAACTTATCGCAGCACTCGCTGATATTTGTAAGACATCTGATCAGCCAATCATCGCAATTGATGGGCCGGCTGGGGCGGGGAAGACAACTCTTGCTGCAACTCTTTCTCTTGCTCTCGCTCAGGACTTCACGATAACCGTCATACACATGGATGATCTCTACGCCGGATGGGAAGATGCGCTCGGCACGGCTCTCACCGAATCATTAACGTGGATCACACGTTCTCATAAAGCCGGGAAAGAACTGATCTACTCCCCCTTCAACTGGTCACAGAATGATTTTGATCCACCGCGCCATTGTGCAAGCACATCGCTATTGATCCTAGAAGGTGTCGGTAGCTCGCAAGTGGCAGTTGAAGAGTTCCTCGCCACATCTATCTGGATCGATCTTGATCCGATTATCGGATTCCAGCGCGTGATTGAACGCGATGGTGATCATATTTCTGAGTCGATGAAGGGTTGGCTTGATCAACAGCGGCAACACTTCGCTAGTGATCGCACGAAAGAGCGCTCTGAATTCATCCTTTCAACATAAAATTCACTTATGTCTGATCTCACTGGCCATCTCATTGATGGGCGCTATCAGCTCCTCAGCCAGATGGGCTCAGGAGGAATGGCCACGATCTACGAAGCCCTCGACACTCGACTTGATCGCCGCGTTGCCGTCAAAATCATGCACTCTCATCTTGCACAAGATGAACAATTCGTCGAACGGTTTATTCGGGAAGCTAAGGCTGCTGCAGCGCTTAGTCACCCGAATATTGTTTCGGTGCAGGATCAAGGGTGGAATCAGAGTGGAGTACCTGCGGTCTTCATAGTGATGGAGATGGTTGTCGGACATACGCTGCGAGAGTATTTAACGGAGCGCGGAAGTATTCCGATTGCAGATGGAATTAAGTTTTTGCTTCCGGTGTTAAGCGCCCTAGGAGCTGCACATAAATTAGGAATCGTTCACCGCGATGTAAAACCTGAAAATATTCTCGTTTCCAAAGAGGGCCGCATCAAGATTGCCGACTTTGGCTTGGCAAAGGGCGCACTCATTGGAAGCACCATGACCGCTGAGTCGAGTGTGATCTTAGGGAGCGTCTCGTATCTTTCTCCAGAGCAAGTATCGCGAGGAATTGCCGATTCTCGAAGTGATGTGTATTCAGCAGCGATTACTGCTTTTGAAATATTCACTGGAAACAAACCATTTGAAGGTGATGAACCAATTCAGATTGCCTTTATGCATGTGAACTCACAGGTTCCTCGCATCAGTTCACTTGTTGAGAACGTTCCTCCAGCACTTGATGACCTTATCTATCGCGCAACACGTGTCGATCCCGATGAGCGTCCACGCGATGCTCAGGAATTTCATACCGAGCTACTTGCTATTTCACATGCTCTCAATCCTGCGGGTCCGCAACTCAGTCTCGAACTAGATATTCCCATTGCTCCGATGCGAGAAAAAAGTAAGAAGCGCTCAAAAAAACTTCCGTCGCCCTCACCGATCGCAAAAACCCCAGAGACTACAGATCAGGTGAGAGCTCGAAGAAAAGTAAGCAACAGAGTAAAACGTAATCGTTGGATTGCAGCAGGCCTCGCTCTTCTCCTTGCTGGTACCGGCTGGTGGGTTTTAGCCGGACCTGGAGCATCGGTGAAGTTCCCATCTGTTGTAGGTGCAAACGTCGAACAAGCCAACACCACGCTTGCTGGCCTTGGTTTGCAGACCACAATTGTGGAAGAGCGTTTTGATGAGGAGATTGCCAAAGGTCGAGTCATCTCAACGCAACCTTCAGCTGGAGATTCAATAGCTCCAGGCGGTACCGTCTCACTCACAGTTTCCAAAGGCGCAGAACGTTATGCAGTGCCTGCGCTGACAAATATCACGACTGAATCTGCCCTGAAATTAATCGCAAAAACACCTTTGCGAGCAGGAGATATCACAGAAGTCTTTAACTCTAAGATCGCCAAGGGATTGATTATCTCGTCATCACCAAAAGAGGGCACTCAGGTAAAGCGAGATACCCTCGTGGATCTTGTCGTGAGTAAGGGCGTTGAAACATTTGACCTTATCTCTTACGTTGGTAAAAATGGTGAACAAGCGCTGAACGAATTAACTAGCGCAGGATTTAATGTGACATCAACCTACATCTATGACGAAGTAGTGATGCCGGGCGAAGTGATTTCACAGAAGCCGGTAGCTGGCGTGGCTCTACCCGCGGGCGCTGCTGTCGAAATATTTATTTCGCAAGGTTCCGCCTTTGTCTTTATTCCAAATGTTATGCGTTACACCCAAGAGAGAGCTGTAGCAGTTTTGGAAGATCTAGGACTGACTGTTGCGGTAAAGAAAGTGACGAAAACCTCAAAGGTGGTTATTGGCATCAACCCCAAGGTAAACACCAAGGTTAAACGTGGAACAAAGGTGACTCTCACAGTAGGGTAAGGCCGTGCCTTCACAGTCCCGCCCGCGTATCGGAGCCCACACCCCGACAAGTGGTGGAATGGCAAAACGTTCCATTGAATACGCGCGCATCACCGAGGCTGAAGCAATCCAAGTATTTACATCAAACCCTCGTGGTTGGGCCATGCCTGAGACAAACCATGAAGCAGATGCGCTCTTTCGTGAACGTGCAGATGAACTCGATCTAGAGGTCTACGTGCATGCTCCTTTTCTCATCAATTTAGGTTCACCTACTGAGGGAACGTATAAAAATTCTTTAGCATCGACGCAGTATTCACTCAAGCGTGGAAAAGAAATTGGAGCCCTCGGTGTCGTAGTCCACACTGGCTCTGCTGTAAATGAAGATTTTATTGAGGGCGCCTGGAAGCAAATTCATGAGGGAATGATGCCCATTCTTAATGAGCTCACCGAAGATGCGCCGTACCTCTTGCTCGAGCCAACTGCGGGACAAGGTCAATCTCTTGTGAAGCGCTTAGAAGATCTGGAACACTATTTAAAGGCGCTGGAGTACCACCCTAAAGTTGGAATATGTCTTGATACCTGTCATGTTTTTGCAGCAGGCCATGACATTGCAGTCAAAGGTGGAATGAAGCAGACCCTTGATCTCTTAGTGGAAGTTGCAGGAGCTGAACGAATTCAACTAATTCATGCCAATGATTCGATGGATGTATGTGGTGCTCTCAAAGATCGTCACCAGAATATTGGTGAAGGCTTTATCGGTGTTGATCCATTTAAAGAATTGCTGGCCCATCCCGCCGTTGTTAACGCTCCCCTCATACTAGAAACTCCCGGTATGGAGCCTGAACATGGAAAAGAGATCGCTCTGCTTAAGAAGTTGCGCAAAGGGTAAGTTCTTCTATGTCCACAAGTAGCGCCAATCGCTTGCGTCTCGCACCTATTGCTTTAATTTCTCTAGCTGCTGCGTGGGGCCTTACCTTCGTTGTCATGAAGGATTCAATCGAGCGCCAAAGCGTCAATAGTTTCCTCTTCACACGCTTTGGAATCGCCACACTAGTTTTATTTGTTTTGCGGCCGATGATTTTTCGCCTCATCACAAGAGAACTTTTTATCAAGGGCTTTACAGCTGGACTGCTACTTGGCGCAGGTTTTATCCTGCAGACTGAGGGACTCGCCAGAACCGATGCAGGAATCACAGGATTTATCACCGGTCTTTACGTTGTTGCTACTCCACTCATATCTGCTCTTTTTCTCAAAAAGAAAATCACGCTCTTCACCTGGGGATGCGTAGGACTAGCAACTGTTGGACTGGCGCTGCTCTCTCTGCGTGGATGGGCGATGGGTTTCGGGGAATTTCTGGTACTCCTGTGTGCCCTTGCTTTTGCTGCTCACATTGTGGCCCTTGGGCAATGGAGCTCCGGACGAGATGTCTATGCGATGACCATCGTTCAACTTTTTGCAGTAACGGTACTGACCGGAACGTTCGCATTTGTCGAGGGTTATCAAGCTCCTCCTGATAACCAAGTGTGGGCCGTTGTTTTCTTCACTGCGATTGTTGCTACGGCGCTAGGTTTTATTATTCAGACGTGGGCACAGGCGCATATCGAACCGACAAAGGTTGCTGTGATTCTGACGCTGGAAGTCGTATTTGCCGCTTTCTTTGCAATCACCATTGGCCGTGAAGTCATGACGCCACAAGTAATTCTTGGTGGGGTTCTCCTATTAATCTCTATGTATCTCATTGTTATTAAAGAGCCTTCTCAATGATTGATCTACGTTCAGATACAGTCACTGCTCCATCGGATCCGATGCGTGAAGTCATAGCAGCTGCTCGAGTAGGCGATGATGTCTACGGCGATGATCCTACGGTGAACGCTCTTGAAGAAAGAGTCGCTGCGCTCTTCGGAAAAGAAGCCGGACTTTTTACACCCACAGGATCTCTAGCAAATCAATTAATGATGCGCAGCCTTGTGCAACCAGGGCAAGAGATTCTGGCAGAGGTCAATTCTCATGTTGTGCGAGCAGAGCTAGGGGCGGCTGCGACATTTTCTGGGATCACCACACGAACATGGCAAGCACCTTTTGGCTTACTGCATCCAGATCAACCGCTCGATATTGCAACACCTCACGCGGGTCCCTACCTCGTGTCGACTGCTGCCATTGCAATTGAGAATACACATAACTTCGGTGGCGGCACTGTTCAACCAATCGAAAGAATCAAAGAGCTCTATGAAGGTGCGCAGAGCCGCGGGATAGCAATTCATCTTGATGGTGCTCGCATTTGGAATGCCCATATTGCAAGCGGTGTATCACTGGCCGAATACGGCAAATATGCCGACACGATCAGTGTCTGCTTCTCAAAAGGATTAGGCGCTCCCATCGGCTCTATGGCGTTATCAACGAGAGATCGAATCGACTCAGCGCGTGTATGGCGCAAGCGTTACGGCGCAGGGATGCGACAGGTAGGAATTCTCGCAGCCGCCGCAGATTACGCAGTAACCCACCATCTGCAAGATCTTGCTCATGATCATCGTCGCGCAAAATCACTCGCTACTGCCATCGCATCCATTGATTCTTCCCTGGTCGATCCAATGACAGTACATACAAATATTGTCGGGTTAAATCTCAAAAATTTAGGAATTACTGCGGCCGAACTTGCCGATCGCACCAAGGGCAAAGGACTACTTATCGGCGCACTTGGTCCTCATTTTGCACGACTTGTCACTCATCGAGATTTTGATGACGCGCAATGCGATCAGGCAATTGAAATTTTATTGAAGTCCCTCGTGGCGTAAGAGCCACAATTTCTTATTTACTCCGTAGGCATAGTTACCTAAATCTCCGCCAGTTTTAACGATTCGGTGGCATGGCACAACCAGGACAATTGCATTCTTAGCGCATGCGCTGCCAGCTGCACGTACTGCCTTAGGACTTCCTGCCTTCTCGGCTAATTGCGAGTACGAAATAACTGTACCGACGCGAACTTTTCTCATTGATTTCCAGGCAGCCTGTGAAAACTCTCCCCCGGGCTGGCTTACCTTGATTGCATTCAACGCAGTGATATCCCCCGCGAAATAATTATCGATAAGCGGTGAGATGCCTGGAAGCTTTTTCACCGATTTAAATTCAGACCCTAGGTAACTCTGATCCACGCTTTCTTTCAGCGCTTTGATCGAGGAGAAATTAGCGCCAAGAAGAACCTCACCATCAGCGATCAGATTTAATCTCCCGATGGGGGTCTTGAGTGATGCAATCTGCAGCGACATACCTTGATCGTTAACGATCACGCAGCATTTCAGCTACAAGGAATGCCAGTTCGAGTGACTGAGAGTGATTCAGGCGTGGATCGCATGCGCTTTCATAACGGGAGGCTAGGTCTGATTCGGAAATCTTTTCTCCTCCGCCAAGACATTCTGTAACGTCATCACCGGTAAGTTCGATATGGATGCCGCCCGGGTGGGTTCCTAGCGATTTATGAACCTCAAAGAATCCCTTGACTTCATCCATCACATCATCGAATTGGCGAGTTTTATAGCCTGTTGCAGTTTCAAATGTGTTTCCGTGCATCGGATCGCAGACCCAGAGAACTTGAGCACCCGACTTCGTAACACCATCTACAAGAGCTGGAAGTGATTCGCGAATCTTTCCAGCACCCATACGCGTGATAAATGTTAAGCGACCTGGTTCGCGATTGGGATCAAGGCGATCGATAAGTCGAAGTGCATCATCAACGGTCGATTTTGGACCAAGTTTGACTCCAATTGGATTTGTAATCTTTGACGCAAAATCCACATGAGCGCCATCTAATTGACGAGTTCGCTCACCAATCCAGAGGAAGTGCGCTGAAACGTCATAAGGATTTCCAGTACGGGAATCAATGCGGGTGAGTGACTTCTCATATTCAAGAATGAGCGCTTCGTGACTTGAGTAAAAATCTACGCTCTTAAATGATTCAGGATCTACTCCTGCAGATTTCATAAAGCTCAGAGCACGGTCAATCTCTTTTGCCATGGCGTCATAGCGATCACCCACGCTGGAGTCACGGATAAACCCTTTATTCCACTCGTGTACACGTCGAAGATCAGCGAATCCACCTTGAGTAAATGCACGAACTAGGTTCAAGGTTGCTGCTGATGTGTTGTAGACATCTACAAGTCGCTGCGGATTAGGTGTGCGCGCACTTTCAGTAAATTCCAGATCATTAACAGCATCACCACGATAGGCGGGAAGAGTAACTTCCCCACGTGTTTCAAAATCATTTGATCGTGGCTTAGCAAATTGCCCAGCCATGCGACCGACCTTTACGACAGGAATGCTCGAGTAGTACTGCAAAACAGCAGCCATCTGAAGAATCGTCTTGATTCTATTGCGAATTGAGTCAGCCGTTGCAGCCGCAAATGTTTCGGCGCAATCTCCACCCTGCAGCCAAAAAGCATTTCCGCTAGCAGCTTGTGCAATCTTCGCCTTGAGATCATCGCACTCACCAGCAAAGACGAGCGGCGGAAGAGATTTTAATTTTGTGACAGCTGCCTGTACCGGCGCACCGTCTCTTCCTCCCGGCCATTGCGGTTGTTGGGCAGCCACAAGGCTTTCATCAAAGAGCGAGTCAAGTGAGGTCATCATGGTCCTAAGGATAGAAGGTCGGGGGGAGATCTTGTATAAGAATTAGCCGAAGAAGATTTCAGACTCTTTATATCGCTCGAGTGGAACTGTCTTGAGTTGTTCGGTGGCTGTTGCAAGGGGTACGCGGACTATATCGGTCCCGTGAAGTGCGACCATCTTGCCCCAATCCCCTTCGGATGCGGCGGTGATTGCCTGTAATCCGAAACGGGTGGCAAGTACGCGGTCGAATGCGGTCGGAGTGCCGCCTCGCTGAATGTGACCAAGCACAGATGTGCGCGCTTCTTTGCCAGTCTTCGCTTCGATCTGCACTGCCAGCCATTCACCGATTCCCGCTAGCTTTACATGGCCAAAGGCATCGAGTTCGCCATCTTTGATCATCATGTCGCCATCTTGAGGAATCGCACCTTCTGCAATAACAATAATTGGTGCATACGAAGATTTAAAGCGAGACTCAACCCATTCACAGACCTTATCGACTGAGAACTTGAGCTCTGGAATCAGAATGCATGAAGCACCTCCGGCAATTCCGGCGTGAAGTGCGATCCAACCAGCATGGCGCCCCATCACTTCCACAATAAGTGCGCGGTGATGTGACTCGGCGGTGGTATGAAGTCGGTCAATTGCTTCCACTGCAACATTGACTGCGGTATCAAATCCAAATGTGTAGTCGGTGTTATTGAGATCATTATCAATTGTCTTTGGTACACCGATCACTTTGACCCCAAGTGCGTGAAGCTTTGTCGCAACGCCAAGAGTGTCTTCTCCACCAATTGCTATGAGTGCATCAACACCTTGATCTGCCAGGTTTGTCTTGATTCGCTCGATGCCGTTTTCAATCTTAAATGGATTGGTCCGTGAAGTGCCAAGGATCGTGCCGCCTCGAGGCAAAATGCCACGCGTTGTTTCCAACGTAAGCTCCATTGTGTAATTTTCCAATGGGCCTTTCCAGCCATCTCTAAAGCCAACAAACTCGTGGCCATATTCCTTGACGCCTTTTCTGACCACCGCGCGAATAACTGCGTTAAGTCCTGGGCAATCGCCACCGCCTGTAAGTACACCAATACGCATTTACTTTTACTCCAAGAGTTAAAAACCGGCTTATTGCTAAGCCAAAGAGTGGTCAACGTTGACGTGCACAGTCTAGCCTTGCCTCATGGCCAATCAAATCGTCGCAGGCGTAGATTCCTCGACCCAATCTGTAAAAATCGTCATTCGTAAGGCAGAAACAGGTGAGTTAGTACGTCAGGGGCGAGCTGCGCATCCTGATGGAACCGAAGTTGATCCACTCCATTGGAAGAATGCTTTTGATATCGCGGTAAAAGATGCGGGTGGTATTGACGATGTCGCTGCTATATCAATCGGCGGACAACAACATGGAATGGTCGCACTGGATGAATCAGGCCAAGTGATTCGCCCCGCACTTCTTTGGAACGATACGCGATCTGCAGTGCAGGCAGAATCTCTCAATTCAGAAGTTGGTGGCCCGGAGTCGATGGCACAAGCAGTTGGTTCAGTTCTTGTTGCATCATTTACCGCCTCAAAGATTCGCTGGATGGCTGAGAATGAAAAGTCGAACGCTGATCGAGTTCATGCAATCGCGCTCCCCCACGATTGGTTATCGTGGCAGCTGCAGGGTGGAAGAGATTTTTCTCAGCTATTTACAGATCGAAGCGATGCTTCTGGCACCGGATATTTTGATCCAACAACTTCTACATACCGCCGAGATATTCTCGCCCGCGCACTTTTATCTGATCGAGAAATTCTCTTGCCAAGAATCGCAGAGCCGTCAGTATTTGCTGGCACAACCAGTCAAGGAATTCCATTGGCTGCAGGCGCTGGAGATAATGCGGCAGCAGCACTTGGGGTGCAGGCCGAACCCGGAGACGTTGTTATTTCACTCGGTACTAGCGGGACTGCCTTCGCAGTCTCCACAACTCCAACGCATGATGCCAGTGGAGCAGTGGCTGGGTTTGCAGATGCGACCGGTCGATTCTTACCTCTTGTCTGCACACTTAACGCAGCTAGAATCTTTGATGCAGCAACTTCAATTCTTGGTAAAACTCACGATGAAGTTGGCGCGCTAGCGCTTTCGACGGTACCCGGTGCTCATGGACTCTCTCTCCTTCCATACTTTGAAGGTGAGCGCACACCAAATCGCCCTAGCGCCACAGGTGTGTTTTCTGGAATGACTCTCACTAATTCAAATCCGGCAGATATTGCACGCGCCATGATTGAAGGAATGTTGGCAGGGTTGGCCGATGCAGTGCAATCATTGATTGATCTCGGCGTTGATGTGAAAAGAATTCTGATTATTGGTGGAGCGGCAAAGAATCCAGCAGTAGGACATATTGCATCCGCACTCTTTGGTCGACCTGTTCTGATTCCACCTGCTGGAGAATATGTCGCCGATGGTGCCGCACGTCAGGCAGCGTGGGCACTTCAAGGAAGACCTTCTGCGCCCATCTGGAATCTAGGCAAAGCCACACTGATTGAGGCTGAAGCAACACCGAATGTTCTTGAACAATATCGAATTCTGCGCGATGCAACAGTTAACTGGTGATTTTCACTCCACCATCTGAAGTGTTGATAGGTACTAGTATCAGCCACTACCGCAGCGTGCTCTTTATGCAGTTGCCCAACTAAGAGGATTCAACAATGTCACGCAAGAGCGCTCTGATCTTCGCCCTGGTTGGCATCGTATGGGGGGTCCCATATCTCTTTATCAAGGTAGCCGTTGATGAAACAAACGGATATCCACCAGTAATTGTTGTCTTCGGGCGTGTGTTTATTGGCGCGCTGATTCTTATCCCGCTCGCGCTACGCGATAAATCTATTTTTGCAGCACTCAAGGGGATCAAATATGTAGCGTTCTATGCTCTCCTCGAGATGGTGATCCCATGGCTTCTCATCGGAACCGCTGAGCAGAAGATTTCTTCAGGCTTAGCCGGACTTCTGATTGCATCAGTACCTATTTGGTCAACGCTCATCACATACTTTCAGGGCGATAAAGATGCGCTTCGCTTTAATCGTCTCATGGGGATTGGCATTGGTTTCGTCGGAGTTGTTTTCATTGTTGGAATCGAAAGCATTACCGGATCCTCAGACTCCCTCTCAATATTTATGGTCCTCGTCGCAGCCTTTGCCTATGCCTATGCCATCATCATGATTCGCGAAAAACTTCCAGACGTCTCTGGGATTGCGATCAACGCTGTTGCTATGGGAATAACGGCGATTTTCTATCTGCCATTGGCTATTGCGTTTTGGCCTGATCGCGCGATTGCTACAGAAGCTACGCTCTCAGTAATCGCACTCGGAGTCTTCTCGACGGGAATCGCATTTGCCATCTTCTTTACCCTGATTGAGGAGATTGGACCAACCCGCGCATCGGTTGTCACTTATTGGAATACTGCAATAGCCGTGATCTTGGGTGTCATTATTCTCAATGAAGAACTCACGATTGGAATTCGAGTGGGACTACCGCTTGTAATGATCGGTTCGTACCTGGTTAATCGCCGCGAAAAGGTTTAAAACTTACTTCTCAGAAAAACCTAGTCTTTCAAGTAACTTGGGATCGCGCTGCCATTCCTTTGAAACTTTGACATGCAGGCCAAGAAAAATTCGTGCCCCGAGCTCGCGTTCGATATCTGCCCGTGCGCGCATACCAATATCTTTTAACTGCTGACCTTGATGTCCTAGCAAGATACCTGTCTGTGAATCTCGCTCGACATGGATCGTTGCATGGATATCAAAGAAGGGGCGTGAGCCTTTTTCTTCTCGTTCTGACATCTCATCTATGGTAACCATAATTGAGTGAGGAAGTTCTTCTCGTGCATCTCGTAGCGCAGCCTCACGAACCAGCTCACAGATCAGCTGTTCAATGTTCTGATCGCTCTTCATATCGGTGGGATAAAAGGCTGGCCCTGCCGGTAAATTCTTTGAAATCAGAGTTGCTAGTAGATCGATCTGATCGTGAATGGCTGCTGAAATCGGAACGATTTCATTCCACGTAAATCCCACAGCAAGTTCATTGATACCAAGCAGACGTGCCGCAATATTCTTCTTCGAAACAAGATCCGTCTTTGTCACGAGTGCAAACTTCTTGGCACGCGGATATTTAGCGATCTCTTGTGCTAGGAAAACATCCCCAGCCCCAGATGTCTCATCTGCTGGTAGACACATCACAATGATGTCGACAGAGTCAAGGCTTTCGCTAACAACGGCATTAAGGCGATGGCCAAGAAGAGTCTTTGGTTTATGTATTCCTGGAGTATCAACTAGCACCGCCTGGAAATCATCACCATTGATAAGTCCGCGAATTGCGTGACGGGTCGTGTTGGGATGCGGAGAAGTAATCGCAATCTTTGAACCAACAAGGGCATTGATGAGAGTGGATTTACCAGTATTCGGGCGGCCAACAATGGCTACGAAGCCCGAACGAAATTCACTCATAGGAATATTCTCCCATCAGCGCAAGGTATTTACCTAAACGAGTCCTCTAGTGACGAAATCAGCTCTATCGCATCAGCCACAGATGTAACGATCTCTGCCGCTCGCTCACCAATTAAGCGATGAGTGCCTTCAGATGTTGGTGAATTAATTGGGCCAGGAATCGCCATGACAGGACGTAGTAACTCTGCTGCATCTCGTGCAGTGCGAAGTGAGCCACTACGAAAGGCTGCTTCAACCACCAACGTGCTCTTTGATAGTGCGGCAATAATTCGATTGCGTGTAAGAAATCGAGATGGAAATGCAGGAGTACCTGGCATTACTTCGCTCACGAGTGCACCTAGCTCAGCTATTTCTGAAAAGAGCCTCTCGTTACCGGCAGGATAGTTAATGTCGATCCCACTTGCGATGACAGCAATTGTTACGCCTTCGGCAATCAGCGCCCCTTTATGAGCATGAGTATCTATTCCATATGCACCACCGCTGACAATCAGCCATTCACGATCAACAAAACCTGCGGCAAAATCACTGGCGATACGTGCTCCATACGGTGTCGGATTACGCGTTCCCACAATTGCAATCGAGCGCTGGCTTAGACATTCAACTCTTCCCTTAACAATGAGTCCGATTGGCATTGCTGCTAGATCGTTGAGTTGATTGGGCCAACCTAAATCTTCAGGTGTGAGAAAAGATCCGCCAGCGTTGTCAATAAGAGTCACAAGTTCGTCGGCACCACCTGGATGTATCTGCGAAAGTGTCTTCTCACCTTTGCTCGAACGATAAAAACCATCTTTGATTGAGTGGAGGGTTTGAATTACTCCTTGAGAGGCAATCTCACTCGTCCAAAAAGTACTGCCTCCTTCAATCGCTGCAAAGAGTTCTAATCGGGCAGCCTTCTCTGGATTCACGATATTCCTCCTTCGCGCAAGGTGTATGCCTTCATCACATCGGCCAGGGTTGGTTGATTTCGTCCCGTTAAGTCAGCCAATGTCCAACTCAGGCGAATTACTTTGTGGAGACCGCGGGCCGTTAAGAGTTGACGATCAAGATGGTCATGCAGAAAGTTCATAGCGCTCCGATCAGGTTTAAAGTCAGTGCGTAATGAGCGAGCAGGAATTGCGCTGTTGAGTTCGAATCCTCTTCCTGCAAAACGTTCACGCGCTACAGAGCGAGCTGCAAGTACTCGCTGGGCGATGACAGCGCTAGATTCTCCAAGTTCAGTAGATGCAATATCTGTCCGTCCGACCGGTTCAACCGTGATGCGCATATCGATGCGATCCATCAGCGGTCCAGATAGTTTTCCCAGGTATCTGCGCACTTGAAGCGATGAACAACTACATCCCAATCCACGGCCTGTGAATTTTCCGCAGGGACATGGGTTGGCGGCAAGGACTAATAGGAACTGTGAAGGAAAGGTAATGTTTCCGACGCTACGTGCAATCGTAATCGTGCCGGATTCAAGTGGTTGGCGAAGAGAATCTAGAATTCCGGTAGCGCATTCGGGTGCTTCATCGATAAAGAGAACTCCGTGGTGAGCAAGCGAACAAGCACCGGGTCGAATCACATGTGAACCACCGCCAACCATAGATACCCGAGTAGCACTGTGATGTGGCGCAACAATTGGTGGCATGCGTGACATCGGTGAGCGTTGCGAGAGTGTTCCTGCCACAGAATGCAGTGCTGTTACTTCAAGTGTTTGATCACTTGTTAACAGTGGCAAAATAGTTGGAATCCGAGATGCGATCATCGTCTTTCCAGCTCCTGGCGGACCAATCAATAAGAGATGGTGTCCCCCAGTTGCAGCAACTTCTGCTCCAAAGCGCGCCAATGACTGGCCTGCAACATCCTCAAAATCAAGAAAAGTTTCAGCTTGTTCGGAATTCATCGGTGGTAGAACACTTTCTCCAGAGCCGGTGCGCAGAAAGAGAAGAAGTTGGCTCAGTGTTGTAAAGGCAAGAACATTCATCGACTCGAGTAGAGCGCCCTCACCAATATTTGTCACAGGAATAATCGCTTTTTTGATTCCATCACGTTGACCGGCGATAAGCGCCGGTAATACACCATTGACACCTCGGATTGTTCCATCGAGTGAGAGTTCACCAAGTATGAGAGTTGAATCAATCGAGTCTTGCGGTAATTGTCCGTGAGCAACCAAGATTGCAAGTGCAATCGCTAAATCAAAGCTTGATCCACTCTTGGGTAACCAGGCGGGTGAAAGCGAGACTGTCACCTTGCGATTCGGCCAGCTTTCACCACTATTGGTCAGCGCTGCACGCACACGATCGCGCGATTCAGTCAGTGCTGCATCAGGAAGTCCTAAAAGATTGTAATGTGGCAGACCATCGCTGATATCAACTTCGACAATAACAGTGTTGCCAGCTAATCCGACTAGACCCATCGAAATCGAGCGTCCCAAGCTCATAGAATGTTTTCGCGATAATCGATTGTGTGAGATCCGTCTGCAGCCAATAACACTGCAGCAACATCAATAGAGAACTCATACCCGAAATGGTGGCTAGTCACTAGCCACGCTAGAGCCAGTCGTTGCAGCCTTCGTGCTTTGCTTCTATCGATCGCTTCTAGCGGATCACCAAAGGCAAGGGAAGAACGGGTTTTTACTTCAACGAAATGGATAACCCCGCTCTGATCAGAGGCGATGAGATCAATTTCGCCTTCCTTGATTCGCCAATTTCGATCAATAATCTCAAAGTTTCTCGACTGTAGGTACGCGGCGATAGTTGCTTCGCCAAATGCGCCAATCTGTCGGTTTCTACTTTTTCTTACCTGTGCACCAGTCATGAGGGCAGGGTAGATATGGAAGCAAGTAGCGCATCATCAGAGCTACTCTCACTGTGGGTAAATTAGAGAAGTGCTGCGATATTTGCAAAGGATCTGCGATGAACCGGCGATACTCCATGTTTTTCAAGAGCGGTTGTATGCGCCTTGGTGATATACCCCTTGTGTGATTTAAACCCATAGACAGGGTAGGTGCTATCTAGCTCTCGCATAATTCGATCTCGTGTCACTTTGGCGATAATTGATGCCGCGCTAATGCTTGTCACCACTTGATCACCCTTCCACACCGCAAGGTTTGGAGTTGCTAAACCAGCAATGGGGTATCCATCAGTAAGAACATAGGCAGGTGCGATATCTAGACCTTGTACCGCTCGCCTCATGCCATCGAGATTGGCAGCATGAACTCCGCGCGCATCAATCTCATCATGAGAAACGATTATCACGCTCATCGATATTGCTGCATCACTGACAACATCGAATAAGTCTTCGCGCATATTTTCTGACAGTTCTTTGGAATCGCGTACTTCTTGCAGTTCAGGACTGCGATGATCTTTAAGGATTACTGACGCGATAACAAGAGGTCCGGCACAAGCACCTCGACCTGCTTCATCGACGCCCGCAAACGGTGAAATTCCGGCAGCAAGCAGTCGATCTTCGATTATTTTGTCGTCGCTCACTTTTTCGCAAGTGGGTCATGGGATGAAATCACACCTAGTCGATTGAGTGGCCAGATGACAGCAAACGCTTGACCAGTAATTTTCTCCACTGGAACCATTCCGTTATTAATGTCATCTTGGTGCACACGCGAATCTCCACTTGCACCGCGATGGTCGCCCATCACCCAGACTTTTCCTGCTGGTACCGTCACATTAAAATCTGTATCACTCGGTGTGTTTCCAGCAAATATGTATGGCTCTTGAGTTTTCTCCCCGTTGATGGTCAGAACTTTGTCCTTAGCAATTACTTGATCTCCGGCAACACCAATCACGCGCTTAACTAGATATTGCTTAGCCGGATTAGGCACAATACCTACAAGGACAAGCCCATCCTTGATCGCACCGATTACTCTATTTCCCGATGACTCGTCTGGATCCGCAAGCCAGCCTGCGGGATCACGAAAAACTATGACATCACCGCGTTCAATATTGTCGTGGAGAAATGGAATGCGGTTAACGGCAACGCGATCATTGATTTGTAGTGTGTTCTCCATTGACCCTGATGGAATAAAGAAAAACTGCACCAGGAAAGACTTGATAAATAATGAAACAATGATTGCGAGCGCAACCAGGATTGGAAGTTCGCGAAAGAACGAACCCTTACGCATCATGAGCGGCGGGGTGTGTTACTCAGCTTATTTATCAGTTGCGGCATCATCAGCTGGAGCAGCTTCTTCCGCCACGATTTCTGCAGGTGCTTCTGCAACAATCTCAGCAGGTGCTTCTGCAACAACTTCAACTGGAGCCTCTACGACGGCTTCAACAACTGGCTCAACAACGGCTTCAACGATTGGTTCTGGAGTCGAAAGAATTCCATCGCCGTAACCTTCAACGCCATCGCGCTTTTCGCGAATCTTGGCAGCCTTACCGCGAAGATCGCGCAGGTAATAAAGCTTGGCGCGACGTACATCGCCCTTCTTGACGAGTTCAATCTTTTCAATAACTGGGGTGTGTACTGGGAAGGTACGTTCTACTCCGACACCGTATGAGACTTTACGAATGGTAAATGTCTCGCGGACGCCATCTCCTTGACGACGGATAACAATTCCTTGGAAGACCTGAACACGGCTCTTAGAACCTTCGATCACGCGAACGTGGATCTTGAGCTCATCGCCAGCGCGGAACTGTGGGATGTCCTTACGCAATGACTTGGCATCAACGGCATCAAGAATGTTCATTTTCGTCCTCAGGTTTCTTTTCTATCAATTCGGCGCTTACTGTGTAGCAGCGCAGACCGCCTATCTTGCCACATAAGGGGCCCTGAGCGTAAATCGGCCGAGATGGGCTAGATCTCTACGCGTGCGAGCGCTTCCTGTAGCACCGGAAAGAGGCCAGGACCGGCCGCTACCGTGAGCTTGCGTTCGCCATCGCCAATGTGGGCAACGTGAGCTCCCGCCTCAGTAGCAACGAGGGCACCTGCTGCCCAATCCCAATCTTTGAGGCCATGTTCAAAATATCCATCGAGTGCGCCCATCCCTACATGGCAGAGATCAACTGCTGCTGAACCCATCCGTCTAATGTCGCGCGTGCGCGGAAGAAGTGATGCCACCATTGCAATCTGTATAGCGCGGTCTGCCACGTCATAGGCAAATCCGGTTCCAAGGAGTGCGCGATCGAGTGCAACATTGGATGAACAGCCAATCTTCTGACCGTTATGAAATGCACCGCCTCCGCGAATTGCATACCAGAGCGAATTAATCGTTGGTGCTGCAACAACTCCAACAAGTGATCCCTCATCATCGCGCGCGGCGATGCTGACATTCCACCCTGGTAGGCCATAAAAATAGTTGACCGTTCCATCGAGTGGATCGATAACCCATGTGATTCCAGAATTGCTAGGACGGGCCGCGCCTTCTTCGCCGATGATTCCATCATCAGGACGTGCCCGCAGAATGGTCTCGACGATAAGTGCCTCTGCCTTCTCATCCATCTGTGTAGCAAAGTCGATCGCGGTGGACTTTTCTGTCAGATCAAAGTGGGAAGGGCGCTGCATGAGTAGCTCCCCCGCTGCGATCGCCACGGATTCTGCCAATTGATGTAATTCTGAGGCGAGCCTGGAAGTCTCTGGGGTCATATCCTGACTTTATCGGATATTCTGCCGCACATGAGTGATCTGCGTTTAACGGGCAAGAACCCTGAAGGCACCCACCTCACACTCACCGATGCGCAAGGCTCTGAATTCACGGTGCGCATCAGCGATACGTTGCGAGCAACAGTTAATCAACCGCGCTTGACTGCTGTTGAAACTTCGCAAGAGTCAGAAAACATGAGTGTGAAAGAGATTCAACGCCGCCTTCGAGCAGGTCAGACGATGGATTCCATCGCACGTGACGGACACATCAGTGTCGATAAAGTTGAACGATTTGCTGGACCAATCTTGCAAGAGCGTGTGTATATCTTGGATCAAGCTTTTCTTGTTCTGCTTCGTAAAGATAGCGCGCGCGATCAAGAGACATTTTTAGATGTAGTCACCTCGCGCCTTGCTCCACGCGGAGTCGATAGCGATTCATTGTCATGGAACTCATGGCGACTCGATGACGGCACATGGACAATCGATCTCTCCTATCCAAATCGTGATGGCCAAGGACATGCCACCTGGAATTTCGATCTCAATCGCAGATTAATTGTTGCAACAGATGAAAATGGCCGATGGATGCTGGGACAAGAGCCAGTTGCGCGCACAACGAATCCAGGACTTGTTCACGCAGAGCCAAGCCATCCGTCGCGCATTGTTGACTCGATTCCTGAACCCGAGCAGCCACGTGAAACTCCACGCCTTGTAGCAATTCGTGACACACCGCGCGCTGAGGATCAGGCCGAAGGAATTACCGGTCGCGCAAAAGTTCCTTCATGGGATGAAATCATGTTCGGTCGGGCAGCTACAACACCAACTGACGACACTGACCCAGAGGATGATTTATTTAAGTAAGTGAGCTAAACAGTGCGCGTTAAAAGTGACACTGTTGATTCGATCTCGCTCAATCCCCCGTGATGGCCAATCATCGAACCCTCTTTATCGGCGCGCTCTTTATCCAGAAGCACTAACCCACCATACGGAATTGCGATGAGATCTCCCATGCGATCAGAGGCATCTGCGCTGACTACATCTCCGAATAAAGCTGATGCAATCGCTTCTTCACGAGTATGGACCAGGGCGTTAGCGCCAAAGAAGCTGCGCCATCGTCCAGCGATATCTTCACGAGCAGATTGAGAATCTAGCGCGTCCTCTAAATAGATATGGCGCGCCCTAGGTTCACCGGCAACTGTATGAACACCGTGTAGAAGTTCGTTATCCACGCCAAGAATAATCTTCTCTTGCACATTGATCATGCCGTGATCGGCTGTCAGCCAGAGCCTAGTTCCCTTCGGCAATCGCGGAAGAAGATCGGCGAGAAATGAATCTATCCCAACCAGGGCAGCGATCCACTTATCTGAACCAACACCATCGCTGTGGCCAGCAGAGTCAAGATCGTTGACGTAGAGGTAGAGAAAAGATGGAGTTGCTTGAAGGCCAGCAACAGTTTTTTCAATGAGATCTGCTGCAATGTTTGCTCCGCTATATGTAGCGCCACGAAATACTGCTTGCGTAAATCCTGTTAGCTCGTAACGTTTAGCAGCAACGTGCGTAACGGCGATGTTCTCTCGCACTGCCTGTTCAAATAAAGTTGGAAGCGGCTGCCATGTCATGGGATCCACGCGCTCATCCCATTTAAGGGCATTCAGGATTCGTCCACCACTTCGCGGTACTCGCACGGTATATCCCAACATTCCATGGGTACCCGGTAATTCACCAGTCATGAGCGTTGCAAGACTTGTTGCTGTCGTGGAAGGAAAAGGAGTGCGTACCTTTGCATGCACTGTGAGCGCTGAAATTGTTGGAATGAGTTGGCGATAGGTTTCAATGACATCTGCACCAAGGCCGTCGATAAGAAAGAGTAACTCTCGCCCCGATGGGCTCTGTTCTATTCCTAGACGATCGTTGGTACCCCTGAGTCCAAGGGAAGCAAAAATCGACGGAGTTATATCTGCCAGATGCACATGTTTATTCTCCCATGCGGATGCACAAGCCACTGTGTTGTAATCGTTGGTACAAGTGGGCGTGTAGGTGCACGGATTTAGCCCAACCTCTTGGCACAATTCACGCCATGGCTACAGCGAAGAAGACAACAGCGACCAAGGGTAAGAAGGTTGCAGATGGTCCAAAGCCTGGGGAATATGCCGGCAAGATAGTTGATATTG